>JADLGT010000089.1 GCA_020849195.1 Bacteroidia bacterium | reverse complement strand
TTTTACAAGCACCCATCCTGCAGTTATGCAGCAGCGAATAAAAGAGAAAAATTGGGAGTTTACATTCGACCCTACTCAAAAAAAATTATCCTTCGCCTCTCGTTTGCTCATGTTTATTGAACGTCTTACCGGATGGAGAGCCGGAGAATATAAAAATTATAAATTGCTTAGGTAGCCGGAATAACAAATGCGCCTACGTATAAACCCCTATTTTGTAATGCACACTGTTTAGCCGAAGATTAAGAATGGGCTAAGACATTATCAGGTAAACAATACACTTCCTTTTGAAACCGTTACATTAACAGGGTTCAGACAAAGTACAGGTATTTGCGACTCGTTAGTAATGATTTGTTGCTCGTCGGGACCGGCAATAAACTCAGCTAAACCTATATCTTGAATATTGAGCATGGTAATTAAGTCGGCATCAACCCGTGCGGCATACTGCAACAATTGTTTCACAAAATTACCCGATTTCTCGGCTGTTGCAATTTCAAACGGAATTTTATGTATTTGCATTTCGCTCTTAGTATAATTGAGATTACGTGTTGCCGAGTTTTTCAAATACTCGTCTGTTTCAAGTGGTGAGAAGACATATATTTTCGAGTGAAAATATTTAGCCATCGAAATAGTAATAGCAATTTTTTGTTTGGTTTCTTTAGCTAATTCAAGAGGAAGTATAATTTTAGAATATCCTTCACGAATGTTGCGCTGTTGAACAACAATAAAGGGTACCTTGGAATTGGTAATTACTTTAAGGGCATAACTTCCTGTAATGTGCTGAAAGCCTTTCATACCATGTGTTCCCATGATAATTAGTTGGGCTTTTATTTCGGATGCCACTTTACCAATATCATCAAAAATATTTCCTACACGAACCACGTAGTTAGTCTTAATAGTATTAACCTTGCTTATTTCGTCAGCAATGTTTTTGAGTTTGACTTCATTTTCGGCCACATCCTTTTCTTTTGCTACAACATGTAAAAGGGTTATTTCTCCGTTTAAAGTTTGGGCTAATTTTACAGCATGATTAATAGCGCAGTCGGCTACTTTGCTGTAATCGGTCGGAACAAGAAAAATGTTTGTACTCATGTGCGTTAAATTATTGCTAATTTTAGTCTATTGTTAAAATAAATGCGTGGTTGAATTAAACTTTCGACACCAAATAAAAGTAGGGCGAATATAGTTATTTTAATTTCTAATATGAAATAATCATCCCGCAAGTACGGAACAATTCGATAGGATTATAGGCTGTATTTCCTACTCAGTAAATAAACATTATAATATTAACGATTTGATTTTCGTATGTTTAAAAAATAATGTCCGACCGAATAAAAGAAATAGAAGAACAAATTGTTTTAGCCAAAGACGATTACGACCGAATAGATTTGCGTAACGAGATGGCTTGGGAGTTGCGCCTTTCCGATATTAAGCAATCGCTAAGCATAGCTGAAGAGACCTATCAAAGCGCCCGTATTTTAAATTATAACAAGGGCATGGCTGCAGCGTTGCGAACTCAAGCCAATGCCCACCAAGCCTTGTATCAGTTCGACTTGAGCTTTCAGAAAGGGATAGAATCCCTTGAACACTACCGCAGCATCAATGATAAACAGGGCGAAGCGAGTGCGATTGCCTTACTCGGAAGGAATAGTTTTTTGCTTGGCGATTTCGAAAATGCGCTTAAATACTACCTTCTGTCATTGCAAATTCGTGAATTGCTGAAAGACACTTCCGGCATCGTATCGATGTACACTAACGTTGGGAATATTTATGGAATTAAGAAAGACTATTCGAATGCGCTTAATTATTTTTTAAAGGGGCTTGAAATGGGAAAGTCCATCCCAGATAGCCAAAGTAAAGCTATTATACTTGGTAACATTGGAAGTGTTTACGGATTAAGAAAAGAATTTGACAAGGCCCTCGAATATTATTTTGAGTGCATGAAATTAACAGAGGGCAGTAAAGCAAACAATGATTATACCCCCAATTACGCTAATATTGCCGAAGCCTTTTTGATGCAAGGTAAATTAATTGAAGCTGAAAAATATTACGCAAAATCGTTATTGCTTGCCGAATCCACAGGCAACAAGGTCGGCGAAGCATTGTCGTTACTTGGTTTTGGCAGTACGTATATAAAGTTAAAAAGCCTCGACAAAGCACTTGCGTGTCTTGAAAAGGCATTGGGCATTGCACCGGCCTATACGGACAAAAATATTCTCGCCGAAATTTATCTTGCATTATCGGAGCTTTATGTTCAGAAAGAGGATTATGCAAAAGCGCTGGACTATCACAAAAAATTTTATTCCGAAAAGGAACAGCTATTTACAGAAGAAGCAGAGAAAAAAACTCAAAACCTGCTCATCCTCCATCAGGTTGAAACGCTTAAAAAAGAAAGTGAAGAGCATCGTATTTCCAATGATGAATTGAAAAAATTAAATGAAGAAATTGAAAACTCTAACCGACGTATCATGGAGAGTATAGACTACGCCAAACATATACAGGATTCTATCCTTCCTCATGCAACAAGCCTTAAACAATATTTCCCTGATTCGTTTGTTTTTCAGAAACCTAAGGACATTATCAGCGGAGATTTTTTTTGGATGTATGAAAAAGAAAATGAAGTGCTATTGGCGGCCGTTGACTGTACAGGGCACGGTGTTTCGGGCGCGCTCATGTCGGTTGTAGCTAACAGTTTGCTTAGCCAAGTTACTGCCAATCAATGGATGCCCAACCCCTCGTTTATTTTAAATGAGTTGAATCATTACATGCAGAGAACCCTTGCAGCGCACGACGAGAGTGGGTTGCGCGACAGCATGGATATTGCCATGTGTTCTATTAATAAAACCAAAAACGAATTGCTATTTGCGGGTGCGCATAATCCATTGTACTTATTTTCGGATGGACTACTTACCGAATACAAAGGAGATACTATTTCGATGGGTAACAGTGCTGTTGCTAAATTTACCAATCACCGCATCAAACTTAAAAAAGGCGATTGCCTGTATATTTTTACCGACGGCTTCGCCGATCAAAAAGGCGGACACTTACGCAAAAAATTTTATTACGAGCCCTTCAAAAACTTACTCCTCGATATTCATACAGAGCCCATGGATAAACAAAAAGCGCTCCTCGACAAAACTATGTATGAATGGATGGGCAACGAACTGCAAATCGATGATATGCTTATTATAGGCATACGCATATAGTTAACTGAAACCGTGCCCGGAAACAATATATTAAATAATTCAAGTATTGAACAGCGCATAGACGCGCTCAACAACGAATCGTGGACTACACGCAATACGAATACCGAACGCGCATTAGAGATGGCGCACGAAGCCTGCGACAAATCGGCAAAGTTAAATTACGACACCGGCCTTGCCTACAGCCTCCGTAACCTGGCTATCTGCAACCAACTTTTAGCTAATTACGATCTTTCGTTAAAATATTGTTTCGAAGCTTTACCCTTTTTTGAAATACTGAATGAGCAAAAAGGAATGGCAACTGTTTATTCCTGTATAGGAACCGATTTTTTTCTGATGAGCGATTATGAAAATTCATTATCGTACCATTTAAAGGCACTGAAAATACGGGAAGAAATTAAAAGCCCTCCCGATCAATCTTCGTCGCTGCTAAATATTGCCAGCGTTTACGCTTCCATAAAAGATTACGACAATGCACTTAACTATTATTCGCGAAGCGAACAGCTAGCGCGTGGACTGAACGATAAAAATATTTGGGCACGAGTGCTTAACGGTATTGGCGGTACATACATGGTGCGTGGCGACTATGAAAAGGCCATTGAATACTACATGAAAAGCTTAGCCATTAAAACGCAGGTGGGCGACACACGTGGTACCGCATCCACCCTGCATAATATGGGCGACTGTTATATTGAACTACGCGATTTCGAAAATGCGCAGCAATGCCTCATACAGAGTATGAAAATTGCCGTTGAATTTGGAGACCGAAACACCGAAGCGGCCTGTCTGCAAAATATTGGTCGTTTGTTTTTGGTAAAAAATATGTTGCTCGAAGCAGTTGAACAACTTAAACGCGCTTTACTTATTTATTCCGACTTAAAAACAAAAAAAGAAATTTCGAACTGCCATAAATTGTTAGCCGATGCCTACCTGCACATGGGCGATTACCGTGCCGCATTGGCCCACACGAACAAACATTACAAACTGAAAGAAGAGGTGGCGAGCTTGGAGTCGGCAAAAAAAATTGAGAACATGTCGTTGCTGCGACAAATCGAATCCATGAAAAATGAATCGGAAATAGAGCGGCTAAAAAATGTTGAATTAAAAGCCGCCTATCGGCAAATCGAAGACAAAAACAGAAATATACTTGACAGCATCGAATATGCAAAATACATACAGCAAACCTTGCTTCCGAATGAAGAAAGCATAAAAAATAGTTTCCCCGACTCCTTTATTTTTTTTAAACCTAAAGATATTGTTAGCGGCGATTTTTATTGGCATCACCACACAGCAGAAAATAGCTTGATTGCTGTGGCCGACTGTACCGGGCACGGCGTTCCGGGTGCGTTCATGTCATTGGCCGGTAATAATATGATTGAGCATATTGTAAAAGTAAAACAGATTGTTGAACCTGCCGAAGTGTTGTACGAATTAAACAATGCTATTGCCAATACTTTTAATGATGATGATGAACGCGCCTCACTCAAAAACGGTATGGACATTGCTTTTTGCTCCATCAACCTTGTTACACTGCAGCTAAACTATGCGGGTGCACATAATTCGCTTTACATTGTACGCAATAATGAACTAAGCGAAATAGATGCCGATCGTATTGCTATGGGAAATAAACTAAACCAACAATTTAAGCAACACGCCATTCAGTTGCACAAAGGCGATACGCTGTATCTGTTTAGCGATGGCTATGCCGATCAAAAAGGCGGCGACGATCGAAAAAAATTTTATTATCCGCCTTTCAAACAACTGCTTACCGACATTAGTCCGCTGCCCATGAACGAACAACGGGAAGCCCTGTACTACACTGTTAAGGAATGGATGAAAAACGAAACTCAAATTGACGACATGACCGTAGTAGGAGTGAAAATAAATTGACAAGCCCCTAAGCGCCTAATTTCTGAAATGATAAATGAGCAATAAAGATGCGGTAAATAAAACGAAGGCTCCTGTTTGATGAAGCACCCCAAGTAGTACGGGCACACTGTATAAAAGCGTAAGCACCCCAAGCACAAACTGGCAGCTGACAATAATTACTAATGCCATTACAATTCGTTTCTGTAACAAGGTGCGATTAGGCATGTGCAGCGATCGATAATAAATAAGCACTACCATAAGTGCTACAATATAAGCTATGTAACGATGAATAAATTGCACACCTGCCTGTCCTTCCACAAAATTTTTCCATGTTGGATGCAACACAAATACCGAATCGTGTATCCATTCGTCGCACATTTTTGGCCAGGTAGGGCATAGGTAGCCGGCCTTTAAGCCCGCAACAAACGCACCATATATAATTTGTAATACAACTACACAGAAAAATACGATGGATAGTTTTTTTAATTTTTTTTGACCTGCATTTTCAGGCGTGCCAGCCTCAACCGCTACTTTATTATACACAAGCCCCAATGCTGTCCAAAAGGTAAAACCAAAAACTGTAAATGCACTGATTAGATGTGCTGCCAAACGGTAATGGCTCACGCGAGGTTCTTTATTAAGCCCGCTCTTAACCATATACCATCCCAAAACACCCTGAAAACCTCCTAAAATTAGAATGAGGAGAAGTTTCTTGAAAAGAGGTCTGTCTAATTTTTTTTTAATCCAAAAATAAATGAATGGCACTAAAAAAATTATTCCTATTAAACGACCAAGAAACCTATGAATGTACTCCCACCAATAAATAGATTTAAACTCTTCGAGAGTAAAGTGATAATTTACCTGTTGGTATTCGGGAGTCAGCTTATATTTATCAAAAGGTATTTGCCAATCGGCATCGTTCATGGGTGGCTTCGAACCCACAATCATATTCCATTCTACCATCGACAGTCCCGAATGTGTGAGTCGGGTAATGCCACCTAT
>JADLGT010000088.1 GCA_020849195.1 Bacteroidia bacterium | reverse complement strand
TTGCCTTGGGGCAGCTTGCTGCATTTAAAAAAGATTATTTGAAATCAATCGATCTGTATAAAAAAGCAATGAAATTAAATCACGAATATCATTTTTTATATAACAACATCGGCAACAATTATTTCAGGCTTAATCAACTTGATACTGCTTTGAAATGGTTAAATATTGCCATTAAACTAAAACCCGATTATGCCGAAGCCTACAGTAATATCGGGTCAGTTTATTTTACTCGCGGAATGCAGAAGGAGGCGATTGAGATGTACAACAAAGCCATTGAGAACGACCCAAAATATTATGATGCGTATAAGAATATGGGCAGCGCTTACGGTATGATGAAAGAATACAATAAAGCAATGGACTATTTTTTCAAAGCCGAAAAAATTAAACACACCGACCCCGGTCTTTACGAATTTATAGGAATGACCTATAATTTTATGGGGGATGCTGCGAATGCCAAAATTTATACCGAGAAAGCTGCGCAACTAAAAGCAGAACGAAACAAATAATATTACTTCAATCAAAATTAATTCAAGTTTTTAAAAATTCTTGATTTAATACAAGCAGCAACACATTTTCTACATGATGTGTTTGAGGAAACATATCCACGGGTTGAATTTTTTCCACGCAATATTTCGAACTCAGCAAAGTTAAATCGCGGGCTTGTGTAGCAGGATTACAGCTAACATATACAAGCCGATTGGGAGCTATTTCAAGAATCCGATTGACCACATCTTCGTGCATTCCATTACGCGGCGGATCGGTAATTATTACATCGGGGTTTCCATTTGTAGTTACAAATGCTGCATTAAGAACATCCTTAATGTCGCCCGAATAAAATTGGGTGTTGCTTATATTATTCAGCTCTGAATTTATTTTGGCATCTTCAACGGCATCGGAAATATATTCTATACCAATTACTTTTTTTGCATTCTTTGCAATAAAGTTTGCAATCGTCCCTGTGCCGGTATATAAATCGTAAACCGTTTCATTTCCTGTAAGACCGGAAAAATCACGCACTGTTTTGTACAATGCGTAAGCCTGTTCCGAATTGGTTTGATAAAACGATTTAGGACTAATCCTAAACGCTAAACCTTCCATTTTTTCTGTAATGTAACTTTTCTTTTTATAAGGTAATATTACCTGGTCGCTGATGCTGTCGTTTATCTTTAGGTTAACGGTGTACATTAACGCAGTAAGCTGAGGAAATGATTGATATAAAAAATTCATTACCTTTTCAATCCCTCCATTATCCTGCTCCCCAAAACAAACAATTAGCATTACTTCTCCGGTTGATGCTGTGCGGATAATGACATTACGCAATAAGCCTTTATGCTCGCGAATATTATAAAATGTAAACCCGTTGCTTAGTGCAAATTTTTTTAGTGCAAGTCGTATGCTGTTGGATGGTTCGCTTTGTAAGTAGCAATTTTTTATATCCAAAATTTTATCGAACATTTTCGGAATATGAAAGCCAAGTGCATCTCGGCTGTCAAATACATTGCCCGTTCCTATTTCCTCATCAGTAAGCCACATTTTATTTGAGAAAGTAAACTCTAGTTTGTTACGGTAATATTTTTGTTTGGGCGAAGCAAGAATAGCCTTCGAAACAGGAAGTTTAATTTTTCCAATTCGCAAAAGATTGTCGGTAACCTGCTTTTGTTTGTAATGTAACTGCCATTCGTAATTCATATTTTGCCATTTGCACCCACCACAAATTCCAAAATGTTCACAGAAAGGTTCGCTGCGTTTATCGGAGTAGCTATGTAGAAAAACAGCTTTTCCTTGTGCATAATTTTTCTTTTTTCGAGTAAGTTTTACATCAACAACATCGCCCGGAACAGCTCCCTCAACAAAAACCACTAAGTCATCTATTTTAGCAATGGCTTGCCCTTCGGAACCGGCATCACTAATAGAAATATTTTTTAGTAAGGGGAGTTCTTTTTTTTTTGCAGACATATTTCGCAAATATACGAAGAGAATTTTCTTATATTCGTTAAGCAATTAGCTTAATGAAATGCAATGCCCGTGCAACATTCAAAAAAAAAACAGTTATAGATGAATGCTTAATTTTATTAGCGCTAAAAAATATACAACAACAGTATAATACAGTAATATGAGAGAATTTATAGTCAATAAATCTAAATCGGAATTAGCAATTGAATTGGAAGATAAATTTGGAGCACATAATTATCATCCCATTCCGGTTGTGCTTGAACGAGGCGAAGGAGTTTTTGTTTGGGACCTTGAAGGGAAAAAATATTTCGATTTTCTTTCGTCATATTCTGCTGTTAACCAAGGGCACTGTCATCCGCGTATTATAAAAACCTTAACCGATCAAGCAAAAAAACTAACGCTTACATCACGTGCATTTTATAATGACGCATTAGGCGAATATGAAAAATTTATAACAACTTATTTCGGATATGATAAAGTATTACCCATGAATACGGGAGCCGAAGGTGTTGAAACTGCATTGAAGTTAGCTCGCAAATGGGCATACGAAAAAAAAGGAGTAGCACCCGAACAGGCTAAAATAATTGTGTGCGAGGGAAATTTCCATGGACGCACCATTACCATTATTTCTGCCAGTACCGATCCCGAATCGAGAGAAAATTACGGACCCTATACGCCCGGAATTATAACTATACCTTATAATAATTCGGAGGCTTTATCCGAAATGTTGAACGACAAAAACGTAGCTGCATTTTTAGTAGAACCTATTCAGGGTGAAGCGGGTGTTATTGTACCCGATGATGGCTACCTTGCCCGTTGTTTCGAGTTGTGTAGAAAAGCAAATGTATTATTTATTGCCGACGAAATACAAACCGGCATTGCACGAACCGGCAAGCGTTTGGCATGCGATTACGAAAATGTTCGTCCCGACATTTTAATTCTTGGGAAGGCACTATCCGGCGGAACCTATCCCGTTTCGGCGGTGCTTGCCGATGATGATATAATGTTATGTATTAAGCCCGGTCAACATGGTTCTACTTATGGTGGAAATCCCCTTGCTGCCCGAGTTTGTATTACAGCCATGCAGGTAGTTGATGATGAAAAACTTGCCGACAATGCCCAACATCTTGGAATTATTTTACGGAAGGAACTAAGCGCTGTAAAATCAGAAATGATAACAGTAGTACGTGGCAAAGGCCTGCTCAATGCAATAGTTATTAAACCGCATAACGGAAAAACTGCATGGGATGTATGTTTAGCCTTAAAAGAAAACGGTTTATTGGCAAAACCTACTCACGGCAATATTATTCGGTTTGCTCCTCCGCTTGTTATAACCGAAAAACAATTGATGGAATGTATTGCTATTATTAAAAAAACATTGTCGCAATTTTGAGCTTAGACAAAAGTAAATAGCTTCAAAATAAAGTGATAAATAAAATTTCGGCTTAGTACACTCACAACATCATACATTGAACATTGTTAACCGCATAATTTTAATCTTCAACTATCTTTCTATTATTTTCCTGCTTACTTCCTATTTAGCTCCTTTTGTAAGCCCCGAAAATTTTACATTCATTGCGCTATTCGGATTAGCCTTCCCCGCTATTGCTGCTATTAACTTCATATTTGTTGTGTACTGGCTTCTTCTGTGGAAGAAAGATTTTTTACTGTCGTTAATTGCATTAGCGCCTGCATGGTTTATAATGAATGGCTTTGTGAGCTTCGGTCTTACACATAAATCCAACGCAGAAACAGAATTACTTAAAGTGATGTCGTACAATGTAAAACTGTTCGACTTATATAACCGCCCTCATAACATAGTTACCCGAAATAAAATTATTGAACTTATTAAAGACCAATCTCCTAATATTATTTGTCTTCAGGAATTTTATACTGATGACACGAATACTTTCAATACCCTCGATACCTTATTGAAAACTTTACAAGCAAAAAATTATCATACAGAATACTTGAAAACCGTATTAGAGAAACACCATTTTGGCTTAGCCACATTCAGTACTTATCCTATAATAAACCGGGGTCGAGTAGCTATTTTTTCCGAAAGAGACAATGGATGTATTTACACCGATGTTAAAATAGGCAACGATACACTTAGAATATACAACATTCATTTACAATCCATTCATTTGTCCAACGTTGTATATATCGACTCGGTGTTAAAAACTAGAACTCGAGAAATTTTCGAACACAGTACCAAAAATATAATTAGTAAATTATTTGGAGCCTTCCGCAAACGCGCTCCACAAGCCGATGAAGTTGTGCAGCACATGAAAAATTGCAGATACCCAATTATTGTATGCAGCGATTTAAACGATACGCCTTCCTCTTACACCTATCGTACTGTAAAAAATAATCTTGCAGATGCATTTAAAGAAACCGGAATGGGCTTTGGAGAAACCTATGCCGGCAAAATTCCTTTTTTGCGTATCGACTATATTTTTCACAGCACAAATTTAAAAGCGATAGAATTTAATGTAATTCCTGAAAAACTATCCGACCACGACCCTATTGGCAGTAAATTATATTTAGAAAAATATTAATTCGTAGCCAATTTATTTTCAATCCGAATTTTGAAATTGAGATAAACTGTAAGTTCTATTGACCTTTAAAAGGATTAAACAATTACAAAATCTCGATTCAAATTTACTACCTTTGCCATCCAATGAATAACACTAAAACAGTAGCATTTCATACGCTTGGCTGTAAGCTCAATTATTCCGAAACATCGGCTATTGCTCGTACTTTTATTTCCAACGGATACACAGAAATTAATTTTTCATTGCCCGCCGATGTGTATGTTATTAATACCTGTTCGGTTACTGAAAATGCCGACAAAGAATGTAGAATGATTGTGCGCAATGTTCTTAAAAATGCACCCAACGCATTCATTGCTGTTATTGGATGTTATGCCCAACTTAAACCAAATGAAATAGCAAGTATTGAAGGCGTTGATTTAGTATTGGGAGCCACAGAAAAATTTAAACTGATTAACTATTTAAATGATTTACATAAAAAAGAATTTGCTCAAATACATTCCTGTGAAGTAACGGAAGCTGATTTTTTTACCGATGCGTGGACTTCGGGAAGCGGTCGCACACGTGCATTTTTTAAAGTTCAGGATGGATGCGATTACACTTGTTCGTATTGTACCATTCCATTGGCGCGCGGCGCAAGTCGAAGTGCAAGTATTAACGATGTAATTAATAATGCAAAAAAAATTGCAGAAGAAGGCGCAAAAGAAATTGTACTTACCGGAGTAAATATCGGCGATTTTGGTATTAGAAACGTCGATGGAAAATTTGAACGTAAGGAAACTTTTTTATCGCTAATAAAAGAACTTGATAAAATTGATGGAATAGAACGGTTTCGCGTATCGTCCATTGAACCTAATTTATTGAATGATTCGATTATAGAGTTTGTTTCCGAATCAAAGCATTTTGTACCACACTTTCATCTGCCTCTTCAATCGGGTTCAAACAAAATACTCAAGCTCATGCGCAGGCGTTATATGCGCGAACTTTACGCTAACCGTATTAATAAAATAAAACAGCTGATGCCAAACTGCTGCATTGGAGTTGACGTTATTGTTGGGTTTCCGGGCGAAACGGAAAAAGATTTTTTGGAAACATATAATTTTTTAAATGAGCTGAACATTTCATACCTACACGTATTCACTTACTCCGAGCGCGACAATACCGATGCGGTAACACTGCAGGAAACTGTTCCCGTTCACGAACGCAGAAAACGAAACAAAATGCTAAGGATTCTATCTGAAAAGAAATTAAGAAAATTTTATGAAGAAAATATAGGTATGGAACACGAAGTGTTATTTGAACGAGAAAACAAAAATGGCTTCATGTATGGCTTTACAAAAAATTATGTAAAAGTGAAAACAATTTATATCGAAAATCTTGTGAATAAACTTACTCCTGTAGTACTTTCCGGCTTCGATACGGACGGAAGTATGAATATTCATGTGCTTGAAAAATGCTCGGCTGAAACATAACAGCAAACATAAATCATTAACTTTAACTTTAAAGCTGTTATGTATCCAAATTTATATTATGCCTTTAATGACCTGTTTGGAATCGATCTTCCGTTTCTAAAAATGTTTCAAAGTTTTGGTTTTTTTGTAGCCATTTCTTTTCTACTATGCAGTTATATCTTTTCCATTGAACTAAAACGAAAAGAAAATGAAGGGCTTCTTCAAGCATTAGAAACTAAAACTTTAAATGGGAAAAAACCATCTCAGTTCGATTATATAACTTCAATTATTATAGGTTTTATAATTGGCTATAAATTTCTCGATATCGTATTTAATTTTAATCACTTTCTTGAAAACACACAAGCGTTTATCCTTTCAACGCAAGGAAATATTCTTGGAGGTTTACTTTTTGCCGCCGTATTTTTTTACCTGAAATACAACGAAGCACAAAAACTTAAAGGCACAGAGCCTGCTATTGAAAGCGTTATCATTCATCCCTACCAGCATGTTGGCAACATGACCACAATTGCTGCAATAGCCGGACTGCTTGGAGCAAAAATATTTCATAACCTCGAAAATTGGGATGAATTTATTTTCGACCCAATAGGCTCGCTCCTCTCGTTCAGCGGGCTTACCATGTACGGCGGACTTATATTTGGTGCGGCATCGGTTATTTATTACGCACGCAAAAATTCTATTGCCATTAAACCGCTTATTGATGCTTGCGCCCCAGGACTGATGCTTGCCTACGGAGTTGGTCGAATTGGCTGCCAAATTGCCGGCGATGGCGACTGGGGAATTAATAATTTATCTCCAAAACCCAATTGGCTTAATTTTTTACCCGACTGGGTTTGGAGTTATACTTACCCCCATAATGTGAACGGCGTAGGTGTATTAATGCCAAACTGCGAAGGGAAATACTGTGCAGCACTCCCCTACCCTGTTTTTCCTACACCTTTCTACGAGGCCATTGCATGTATTTTACTTTTTTTTGTTTTATGGCTGTTCCGAAAAAAAATAAAAACTCCCGGCGTTTTATTTAGCCTCTACCTCATGCTGAATGGTGTGGAGCGGTTTTTCATAGAGAAAATACGTGTTAATACGCAATACCATATTTTTGGTTACGGAATTACTCAAGCCGAAATTATTTCAACAGTATTAATTATTCTTGGTGCAACCGGTATTTGGTGGTTTAAATCTCAATCGGATACTGACATTTCAAAAATCGAAAGTCAAGGAAAATGATTAATCTCGAATCTATTTGTTATAGCGTATGCGAATTAACTTCTCAAACAGGAAAATATATAAAGCAAGAGTTATCCAAAATAAACGCACAACATATTGAAGTAAAGGGAAAAAACGATTTTGTTACCTATGTTGATAAAAGTGCCGAAAAATTACTTGTTGATGGCCTTGACAATTTAATTAGTGGAGCAGGTTTTATTACCGAAGAAAACACAACATCGCACAAAGGAACAATTTACAACTGGGTGATTGACCCTCTTGACGGAACTACTAATTTTATTCATGCCCTACCCTGCTATTGCATTAGCATCGGCTTGTTGCGCAATAACAAACCGGTATTAGGTGTTGTACACGAACTCAACCTTAACGAATGTTTTTATGCTTGGGAAAACAGCAAAGCATTTTGCAATAAAACAGAAATTCAAGTTTCGAAAGCTACTCAACTAAAAGACTCCTTAATTGCAACGGGATTTCCGTATTACAATTATGATTACCTCAACGAGTACATGGAATTTTTTAAACACCTCATGCGTGAAACTCACGGTTTAAGAAGAATTGGATCGGCAGCAGCCGACCTTGCCTATGTTGCCTGCGGACGCTTCGAAGCTTTTTACGAATATGGCTTACGCCCTTGGGATGTAGCCGGTGGATCATTTATTGTTCAACAAGCGGGCGGAAAAATTTCAGACTTTAGTGGAAACGACGATTATATCTTCGGGAAAGAAATTATTGCGTGTACCCCGCAAATTCACAAACAGTTTCTCGGCAGCCTTCAGCATTATTTCAAAAAATAAAAACACTACTTTTAACACAGATTTTGCTTTGGAAGAGCAATCCCAAAAAAAGCATTGGAATTGAACGAGGTTTCCCTGTCTGCGCAGGTAGGCGGATTGGTCGAAATGAATCGAAAATTCAATT
>JADLGT010000087.1 GCA_020849195.1 Bacteroidia bacterium | reverse complement strand
TTAAATATTGATGTGATAGTGTCGCCGCCTACAGCAGTTGAAAATGTTGCAGCGGGTGTTGCTACAAAAGGGCTTAATGGTCCACCCACGGCGGAAAGCGTTACATTATTCCTGTCAACATCATAAGCTGTTACCGGAAATGTAACGGTAGATCCTGCCTCAACACAAGTGTCATGTAAAGGAAAAAAGTCGGGCGGATTATTGCTGCAAGGACCAATAGTAATCTGCATATCTCTTTCCACGTTGCCTATCAAATAGCCATTGCGCCACTCTTCAATCAATATTGCAATATTGTATTCGCCTTGGTCAACCGGGCTGCACCAAGCCAAATCGCCGGTATATGGGTTCAACGTAAGAGAACCCGTTGCAACTCCATTAGGCGCAATATTAGGCAGGCGGTATCCAAGTATTGGGGTTCCACTCATACCCAAACAGGTAACAAGTTTAAACGAAAGGCTGTCGCCATCGGGGTCGTAAGCGCCGGGGTTGTGATAAAAACACTTACCGGTACAACCATTGTCTATAGGCGCATTGAGCAGCACGGGAGAGTTATTGATTCCGGTACCAAGAAATGGATTAATGATAAGTTCAGTTTGAATATAAAACACCACATTAACCGAATTCGGAATATTATAAACACCACCATTGCGGTTAGGGTCTTCCATGTGGAGTATAAATTTTCCGGGCCCTTTGTAAGTATGTTGACATACATACGTGTTTACTTTAATAATGGAGCTAAGTTGAACGCCCATCCCTGCGGGATCGCAGGAAGTGCCGGTTTTTGGTCCATTGGTTCGAGCGGCAACACAGCTATCTCCATCGCCAAAATAAATAGTTAACTCACATCTGTCGGCTGTAACTCCCGGTGCTGTACTTGTGTAAGTTGTAACCGTAATTTCATAAGTAGTTCCGGCTATCCATCTGTATGTAATTTCCCCTGCTCTGTTGTGTGTAGCCCTACAAATATTGGTTGCAAACAAAAGAAACAGGAAAAATATTGAGGTTTTTTTAAACAAAAGGTGAGGTGTTAAATGCAAAGCCCTAAGTTAGCTATTTTTCGGCACCCGCCGAAATAAAATCAAGCTGTTTTTTCTTAAAACCCCTATCAACACATTCGTTCAAACACTTTAGTTAATTTCAAATTTCATTGATGTGAGTTAATTGTGGTAAAAAGAATCACTAATATTATGAAAATCACAAAAATTATACTTTTTTTGAATTCAAATAAAAAACAAACACATGAAAACAACATTGAACCTTTTGCTTGCATCGGCCACTGCCATTATGCTGATAAGCTGCGGAAAAGATAAAACAAAAGAAATGCTGACAAAAAAATGGCAAATTTCAGAATTAAAAGTTGATGGCTACAACGATCAAATGGCCCAAATGAAAGCTGCCGCAGATACCACCAAAGACAGCCTGATGAAGGTCCAATTCGAATCGCAAATAAAAATGTATGAAGGATATATGGAGGAAATGAAAAAAGCTACGTTTGAATATAAAAACGATGGAAGTTTTGAGGCCAACATCATTATGATGGGACAAACCCAAAATCAAAAAGGGTCGTGGGCGCTAAGCGAAGATGCTAAAAAGGTTTTCTTAACAAACGATAAGCAAAAAACCGACACCATGAATATAGATGAACTGACTAACGATAAATTAGTGAGCACCAGCATTACCATGGGAAAAAAATCGACAGTTATTTTAGTGCCGGCAAAATAATAGCCGGTAGTTGCTAAAGAGCATAATCCAATAACCCGCTATTGCTTTACAGCAAATATGCCCTATAAAGAAAAAGATACTCAAAAGTTGTACTACACCATTGGTGAAGTAGCCGAGAAATTTAAGGTAAACATCTCTCTTATCCGTTTTTGGGAAAAAGAGTTTGATATTATTAAGCCTCAGAAAAATAAAAAAGGCAATCGCTTATTTACCCAAGAAGATCTCGACAATTTTTATATTATTTTTCATTTGGTAAAAGAGCGCGGATATACCCTACAAGGGGCTAAAGAAAAACTAAAAGTACATGGTAAAGAAGTAACCGCTCACGCAGAAGTAGTAAAAACACTTAATCGCATCAAAACTTTTTTACTGGATGTAAAAGAAAGCCTATAGAGGTGTGATTAGCCATAGGTTTCAAAATAATAAAACAGAAAAAGCCGACCATTTAGTCGGCTTTTTCTGTTTTAAAATATTCGCCTTTCTCTATTGTAGAGAGGGCGGGAATTGAGGAGTATTAATAATCCATTCCTCCGCCCATGCCTCCCGGCATTGCCGGCATAGCAGGTTTTTCCTCTTTAATATCCGAAAGTACACATTCGGTTGTAAGCAACATCCCTGCAATAGAAGCAGCGTTTTCCAAAGCTACACGTGTAACTTTAGTTGGGTCGATTACACCTGCTGCAAACAGATTCTCATATTTTTCGGTACGAGCATTGTAACCGAAATCGTTTTTGCCTTCGCGTACTTTTTGTACAATAATTGAACCCTCGCCACCGGCATTGCTTACTATTTGGCGCAGTGGCTCTTCGAGCGCACGTTTAACAATTGCTACTCCGGTTTGTTCGTCTTCATTCTGACCTTTAAATTTATCCAAACCATCAATTGCACGTATATAAGCTACTCCGCCACCGGGAACAATTCCTTCTTCAACAGCAGCACGTGTTGCATGCAATGCATCGTCAACGCGATCTTTTTTCTCTTTCATTTCAACTTCGGTAGCAGCACCAATAGCAAGCACAGCAACGCCTCCGGCCAATTTAGCCAAACGCTCTTGTAGTTTTTCTTTATCGTAATCCGATGTTGTAGTTTCAATTTGTGCTTTAATTTGATTTACGCGTGCAGTAATGTCTTCTTTTTTTCCTTTACCATTTACAATTGTTGTATTGTCTTTATCAATTGTTATACGGTCGGCTTTTCCGAGGTACGACAAGTCTGCATTCTCAAGTTTGAAACCTCTTTCTTCCGAAATCAAAGTGCCACCGGTAAGAATTGCAATGTCTTCCAACATAGCTTTTCTTCTGTCGCCAAAGCCGGGTGCTTTAACAGCTACAATTTTCAACGAGCCGCGAATTTTATTTACCACCAAAGTAGCTAGGGCTTCGCCTTCAACTTCCTCAGCAATAATCAAGAAAGGTTTTCCGGTTTGAACTTGTTTTTCGAGCAGAGGAAGCAACTCTTTCATGTTCGATATTTTTTTATCGTACAATAAAACATGTGCATCTTCCAACACGGCCTCCATCTTGTCGGCGTTTGTTACAAAATAGGGAGAAATGTACCCGCGGTCGAACTGCATACCATCAACAGTTTTCATTTCTGTTTCGGTACCTTTTGCTTCTTCAACGGTAATTACTCCATCTTTTCCAACTTTTTTCATCGCATCGGCAATCAGTGTTCCAACTGCTTCGTCGTTGTTAGCCGAAATGGTCGCAACTTGTTTTATTTTTTGATTATCACTTCCAACCGTTTGCGATTGTTTATTCAGGTTTTCAACAACTGTAACAACAGCTTTGTCAATTCCGCGTTTCAAATCCATAGGGTTTGCACCTGCTGCAACGTTTTTTAAGCCTGCTGTAACAATTGCCTGAGCCAACACAGTTGCTGTAGTAGTTCCATCGCCTGCAACATCGGCAGTTTTAGATGCTACTTCTTTTAGCATTTGTGCGCCCATGTTTTCAATTGGGTCACTCAATTCAATTTCTTTTGCAACGGTTACGCCATCTTTAGTAATAGAAGGTGCTCCAAATTTTTTATCAATAATTACATTGCGCCCTTTGGGACCAAGTGTAACTTTTACCGCATTAGCCAACGCATCAACGCCTCTTTTCAGCGCATCGCGGGCATCCAAATTAAAACTGATATTCTTAGCCATTTTTTTATTTTTTTAGTTTACTTATTTTTTTATTATTTCGAATTTTCAACCGGAAAATTCGTTCCGATAACTATCGGTGTTTATTATTTGTTTTACACAACAGCGAATATGTCTGACTCGCGCATAATCAGGTATTCTTTACCATCTACCTGAACTTCAGTTCCGGCGTATTTGCCGTACAGCACAATGTCGCCAACTTTTACTGTGGGCTTGTTTCCTTTTTCGTCCAGCTCACTCACTGAAACTACTTTGCCTTTTTGAGGTTTTTCTTTAGCCGTATCCGGAATAATAATTCCGCTGGCAGTTTTTGATTCTGCTTCAGATGCCTCAACTACAATTCTGTTTTGAGTACCTGCAATTGGTTTGATGTTTACTTTGCTCATTGTTTTGATAGTTTAGGGTTAAACATTAAATTTTTTGCCTTAAAGTAATTTGGGGGCACGAAGGTATAACATTTAATGTGCCAAAGCGAAATTTGCGACATTTTTTCAATAAATCGAAAAACAATAATGACAAGCTGGC
>JADLGT010000086.1 GCA_020849195.1 Bacteroidia bacterium | reverse complement strand
GCCCGATCATGAGTATGCTTATGTAAGCCGTGGAAGTGCAAAAAATAAATTGAAAAATTTTAAAGAGGCCTTACTTGATTTCGACAGGGCATTACAACTGAAACCCGATGATTGTGAAGCGTACAATAATCGCGGTTGGGCTAAAAAAGGATTAGGAGATGAAGACGGGGCATGTAAAGACTGGCACTACTCCAAGAAAAAAGGAAACGACGAAGCAAAAATTATTATAAAAAATAATCATTGCAGGTAAAATAAATTATAAACCTATTTCGACTTGAAGCAGCGATGCGCCTACGTAATAGCCGATAAGATTTTATGAAAAAGCAAATAGAAAGAGACTGTTTAAACCGATTGATGCGAAAGTCGTCTGACAATTAAAAATTTTTAAAATCACATACAAATGAAACATAGCCCTGTAATATCAGTATGTATGGCGCTGAGCATATTAATGCTGATGGCTTTTAAAGGAGGCGAAGAAAAAAAAGTTATTGTTGCGCAAGGCGATAACAACGAGTTAGTTGACTGCTTAGTTAAGTATCGCACCAAATGGGGCGAAACCTGCTCGCAGTGCGGCAATAGTCCGGATACGTACGTAGCTTACCTGAAAAACACATGTAGCAAAAAATTAGACGTAATGATAGGTGTTCAGGAAGAGAGTAAGATGCTTCGTCTCTCCACTTTCTATGGCATTGCGCCAAATGATTCGGTGCGTGCCTATGCCTGCAAAGGAACCGGAAAAATATATAAATGGGTGCGCGAAGCCGGCGATAAATCGTATGCTTTCCCTACACAAAAAGAAGCAAATGATTTTGTAAATAGTCCGAAGTAAACAAATCGCTAAATAGGCTTAACTCTTTCTCCCTTCGTACACAGTTCTCCGGAAAATGAATATGGAGATATTTTTTCGTAAAACGGATTTCCTTCGGTATATTTATACCCTCAAAAAATATTAACCTTTAAATTGTAATAAAATGGCTTTCGAACTTCCAAAACTACCTTATGCTTATGCTGCGCTGGAGCCGCATATCGATGCAAAAACAATGGAGATCCACCACAGCAAACATCATAATGCGTATGTAACAAATCTTAATGCGGCAATTGCGGGGAAGCCCGAAGAAAAAATGAGCATTGAGGATATTTGTAAAAACATTTCGAAACACCCGACGCCTGTACGCAACAACGGCGGAGGGCATTACAACCACAGTTTGTTTTGGACAATTATGAAACCAAATGGAGGGGGCGAACCCGTAGGCGAATTAGCTGATGCCATCAAATCGGCATTTGGAAGTTTTGCAGATTTTAAGACACAATTTGCCAATGCCGGCGCCACACGTTTTGGATCGGGCTGGGCCTGGTTAAGCGTTGCAGGAGGGAAATTAGTGGTGAGTTCTACTCCCAATCAAGACAATCCATTGATGGATGTTGCCGATGTAAAAGGCACGCCTATACTTGGCATGGATGTGTGGGAACATGCTTATTACCTGCATTAACAGAACAGACGCCCCGATTATATTGCAGCTTTTTGGAATGTTGTTAACTGGGACGAAGTAAGTAAACGATTTAATGTCACAAAATAAATAGTTTGACGCAAGTTTGCGGTGGCAGTGCTAACCCAAACCAGTGCAATCCTAATTAGCACTATTTTTTGAAGGCTTAAACAAATCATACTGATTTAATTTTAATCAATGAACAAACAACACGATAAAATGATGACCGACCTGCAACGACTTTTGGGAACGCAGGACTTTCAATCAGAAGCCGAACTACGTAAGTTTATGGAAAGCATCGCAGGGCAGCAAATCCCATCCTTTCCTAAAGAGGCCTTGACATATCAAGAGCAAGCACAGGATTTGGTTTTTGAAGCCTATGAGCTTCCGCCGGCAAAAGCAAAACGTAACATTGAAAAAGCACTTCAATTAGACAGCAACTGTATTGAGGCGTATGAATTTCTTGCTTCAATCGAAGACTCTGTAGAAATTGCAAGTGCGCTTTATGAAAAAGGTATTGCCATTGGCAGGCAAGTTTTCGGAGGGGAATATTTAGAAAAACATAAAGGAGCATTTTGGGGATTTCACGAAACACGCCCTTTCATGCGTTGTATGCAGCACTATTCCGATTGCCTTTACATAATGGGAAAAGTGAAAGAGTGTGTCGCCATTTTAGAAGAAATGATGGAACTTAATCCAAACGATAATCAAGGAGCAAGAGACCAACTTCTGCTTTATCTCATTCAACTTGACGAGAGGGAAAAATTTGAGAAGTATGCTAAAATGTTCGAAGATGATAGCATGGCGTTTGCCCTTTTCAATCGGGCTTTGTTTGCATTTAAAACAGAGGGCGATACTGCAAATGCAAACAAGCAACTTCAAAACGCATTAAAGCGAAATAAGTTTGTAGCTGCAAAACTTCTCTCAAAAAAACCCATCACAAATCTTCCCGACCATTACGGTTTTGGGGACGAAAACGAAGCAGACTATTACACACATTTTGCTCAACACATTTGGAAAAATACAAATGGTGCAAGTGCTTGGCTCATGAAACATTCTGCAAAATCATAACAGTGCAGCCACGAATAGGCTTAACCCTGCAGCCAATATCAACTTAAACAAAGATTTATCCGTTTTTTTCTATCGACCGGCTTCCTATACCACAGGGGCAGATTGGTGGAAATAAAAAGGATAGCACCTACAGAGCTATCCTTTTTTTATTTTTGTTGTATGATTAAAAAAATTATTTTCTGGGGATTATTTTTTCTTTTTGCAAAAATAAATGCAGGTACAGTGCCTTGTTTTGAAAATAGTTGTGAAAATGAAAACGCTATACTGATTAGCGAATGGGATAATTTCGCAAGTGTTGTCGATCAGAACAAACCGAATCGAATCTTGCATCAACTAAAAATTCGTTTAGGTAATCCAAAAAAAATTGTTGCCGCCATTATGGCTTTCCCGCTTCCATTTGGCATTGTGGGTATGCACCGCATTTATCTTGGAACAGAACCCTATGTCCCTCTGGTATATATTGCCACTGTTGGCGGGTGTTTTGGCATACTTCCGATGATAGATTTTTTTGTAATTGTATTCGACAAAAATCCGGATCGGTTTATGAATAACCCGCGTATATTTATGTGGGCAAAATAAAAAACTGAAAATCCCGGTGTGGCGATTCTTATTTTACTTTTTCAATACGAATACCTACATCCATAATAAGCGGGAGTTTTTCGAGGCGCATGGCTTGCTCGAGTTCAAAATGATAAGTGCCCGCTTTTTTAAAACGAACATTGTGTTTGAACGGTATTTGATTATCAAAGATATCGCCCATGCCGCTGCCTAACCATTTTCCATTCGCATCGGCCAATACACACTCTAATGTATCGGTATGACTTTCGCCGCCGGGGAAAGTGCTGTGAATAAATAGATACAGATTGCTGTACGGAAACCCATCGGCATTACGAACATTAATGTAAACATTGTGTGGAGAAACGGTATCGGAAATAGTTATATCGAAGGCAACTTTATTGTTCCTGTCCCAAATATTATCGGGCAAATTTTTATTATCATCAAAAACACGGCGTGGGTCGCAAGATATAAGTCCCGCAAGCATACATAGAATTAAAACAAGGCTGCTTTTTTTTATCATGTTAAAACTAGTTGGCTCTTTGAGGTTTAAATCCTTGCTGGGGCTTGTTCTTATTGCGATTACGGTTGTGGTGTTTTTTCTTTTTCTTTTTACGGTTATCAAAACGTGTCAGGCTATCTTGTCCCACTACATTTTCATAATCGGGTCCCCGTTCCTGTTTCACCTGTTTTTCTTTTACGGCTTCGCCAAGATCGGTCGGCATCTCGCCTTTCTTATTCATTTCAATAATTTCTTTCACACGATCAACAGGCAAAGGAATAAAATGGCCGAGGTTATCAAAATATGCAAACCACATTGTTCTCCTAAAAATATCGGTTTTTTGATGTACGGCATCTCCCTTTTTAGTTTTTAATTTCACATCACTCACTTCCGGAAAATCTTTGATGGCATCCATATAGCTGTCGAGCTCGTAGTTAAGGCAGCATTTTAGTTTACCACATTGCCCGGCAAGTTTAAGCGGATTAAGCGACAACTGCTGGTAGCGTGCAGCGGTAGTTGATACCGATCTGAAATCGGTAAGCCATGTGGAACAGCATAATTCCCGCCCGCAAGAGCCAATTCCTCCAAGTCGGCTGGCTTCCTGGCGAGCCCCTATCTGTCGCATTTCAACACGTACTTTAAATTCATCGGCATATTTTTTTATCAACTCACGAAAATCGACGCGTTCATCGGCAGTATAATAAAAAATAGCTTTTGTTTTGTCTCCCTGGTATTCCACATCGCTTATTTTCATTTGCAGACCCAAGCCAACGGCAACAGTACGGGCGCGGTGCATTGTTTTTTCTTCGAGATTTTGCGCCTCACGCCATTTGTCAATATCTATTTGATGTGCTTTGCGATATACTTTTTTTATTTCGGAAGCAGTTATAGCAAGCCCTCTTTTTTTCAATTGCATACGAACTAATTCTCCTGCCATTGAAACAGATCCGATGTCGTGACCCGGCGATGCTTCAACGGCAATTACATCGCCAACAGCTAAAGAGAGATTGTTTACATTTCGAAAAAATTCTTTCCGGCTGTTTTTAAACCGAACTTCCACCACATCGCACTGTTGTGTGCCCAATGCAAGTTCCATATTGGAAAGCCAATCGAATACACTCAACTTATTGCATCCGCCGGTGCCACAGGAGCCGTTATTACGGCAGCCTCCGGGCAAACTTTTGCCGGCTGTATTACATCCTCTTCCGGTTGAACAACCGCT
>JADLGT010000085.1 GCA_020849195.1 Bacteroidia bacterium | reverse complement strand
TGACCGCTAACGTGCCGAGTATTTGCGTTCGGGTTGGGATTTTAAAAACAAAACTTTAATATAACTACAAATGGAAAATAAAAGCGAAAATGTTGATAACAGCGATACTGCCCAAACTGACGCAAATACTGTGTTAGGTGCAGTAAAATGTGCGGAGGGGTGGCATGATGGTTCATGTTGCTGTAATTGCAGAAATCAAATTGAACTTTTTAAACACCCTTGTAATAAGGTAAACAAAGGCTCAATTATGGAAAGCACTGGAATGTATGCCTGTATAGTTCAATTCGATTGCTACAAGGAATATAAAGGGATAATCTTTGAGAAGAAACATGGTATGTGTGAGATGCACGTGCGTAGGTGATTTTATTGCACCTAACTACCGGATAACCCCCACAAACTTTCGCAAATACAACGGTTATTAGCTGTATTTGCCTGAATTGAATAATTTTTTTCAGAAAACAACTGGCTCTATAATTTTATAACCTTTGTTTTCTTTTTCGAGTAGCTTAATTTCGGTTGTTAGATATTCAATTATTTTTTTTGCTGTTGGTTCTGTTTTTTTGTATGTTTTTGCAATCATATTTATTAGTTGTTTTTCTTGCAAAAACTCATTACTACTAAAACATTTTTTTAACAATTGTTCGTGTTCTTCGTCTGAATAGTTCCGGTAATTTTTATAAAATGTTGTATTGGTATCCGTCCAGCTTAACGAGTAATTATTTATATTGTAATTCCAGTAAAACTCAAACGCCTCAAAATGGTCATCGCTTCGCATATTTTGCGCTTTTACTTCACTGTTGCCGTTTTCTAATCTTGTTATTTCTAAAACAGATTGAGAAAACCTATCAAAAAAACTTCCAAAATGCCCAATGGTAAAATTCGTGCTTTTAGATAGATGAATAACAAACACTAATGCGCAATTATTTTTTTCTAAAACAGTTTTTACACGTTGAATGATTGCTTTTACTTCAACAACATCATTCATGTTATTAATTAAGTCTAAAGCTCCGTCCACCAGTATCAGCCTGTTTTTATTGTCAGAAGCTAATTTTTCGATTAGTAATAGTGTGCGTTCCGGGTCTAATTGCCGTGTTGTATAACATAGAAATTTTTTTTCATCTAAAAAATCTAATTCAGCAAGCATTGCAACCCTTAGTAGGCTCTTTTTTAAGTCTTGTTTGTTTTGTTCTGTGTCAATTAGTATTACCCTTTCATTTTTTTGCAATTCTGCATCAATACCAAGTATATTTTTGTTTGACAATATTGAAGCAATAATACTATGTACAACTACTGATTTTCTGCTTTTGGGTTTTCCCGCAATAACTGCTGTATTGCCTACTGTGAGTATTTTTTTTCCTTGTATTGATATTAATATTTGCTCCTCTGGTAAGATTTCATTTGGATTAAAAAGAAAATCGCTTATATTTGTGTCTTCAAAGTCTTCATGTATAGATTTAAAGTTGGTTTTATCGGTTAGGTCCGGCTTATTGCCGGACTTATTCTTTTTTGCGCCTAATAGCATTGTTCATTAATTGTTTTTTGTTTTCTCGTAATGGCTTTTACAATATAGTAGCAACACTTGTTGTATGTATTCATATTGGTTCAATACATCAACTATATTATTTAATTGCTTCTGCGCAATATACTTGTCTTTACCTTGCTCCATTCTATCTATTTCGTGTTTCAGTTTTAATAAAACATTATCATGTAGATCTTTTAGGTTTAATTCTAATTCGTCTATCTTAACTGATAGCTCAGGGCTAATATATGGTTTTATCTGTATCATTTTGTGAAAAAATTAAGTTCGTGAATATAATAAGCTACATCCATACAATTGAAGCATTGACAATTGTTAAGTATGTGTGTGATTGTAATTTTTTTTGCGTTCTCTATTCGTTCAGGGAATGAGCGGAAATGCCGTTTTCGCGAATAATAATAAGACCTTCTAAAAAACAAAACGGCTTCATTGTTTTGAATGTGTTTTTGCATATTTGTCAAGGATTAATGAAACAATGTAGTTTAAGCTCCGTTCTTTTTTTGTTGCGATTTTTCGCAAATCCTCAATGGTCTGTTCGTTCAGTATGAACGTGTATTTTTTTTGATTTTTCATTTCAAATATTCGTCAATTGTTGTTACATTATGTATTTTTATAAGCCTCAAAAGTTCAAAAAAATCTCGCTTAAACTGGTGTGATATATTGTTGTATAATATCCCGGATATATCAATTATTATAACCCTACTCGGATATATAGGATACCACATTAATATTTTGTAATTGTAAAGCCTCCAAATATTAACAGGCACATTGTACGTGCTTATGTTTTTTTTTGGTGTAATTGTTATCATGTTGCCATTATAAGAATAACATAGTTCATCCCATGTCGTAACATCGAGCGCACTAAACAGGCGATCTTGTGTTGGTAATAGATTACGTATTGTGTTCATGTTGGTTTTATTGTGTTTTTAAAAATTGGTTGTTCAAATGTATGGTAATGTGCAAGTATTTTGCAAGCAATGTTTTTATAACTCTTGTAAAATATTGTAAACCAATAAAAAAAAATAGAAAACTATCCAAATATTGGCAGATGTTTGGGAAGAGGAATTAGCCACCCAAAATGAGGAGGAGATGAAAGAAGAAGTAAAATTAAACTAAAATAGTACGGCAGTCAAAAGAATAATAAAGAAAGGTTGTAATATTTTATCTGGATTTCAATAAAAAAAAACCTAAAGTTAAACCTATTATCAGCATTGGTGCTATGTTTATAATTTTTGTCTTTGTTAATCGTGCTTTTGTGCTTTCGTTCATTGCTGCTATTGCTGTATCAGTCATATTGCCTATGTCCGGCAATAGTGATGCAACGTAGTTTTCTCCATTTTCCAATTTTATTTTTGCAAGCATTATTTTTTTTAACACCTCTTGTGATAACGAAATAATTGTATTGGGTTTAATGCCTACGTTTTTAGAAACATATTTAATGTATGCTGTTGTATCGTTCTCATTCGGTGGAGCGTATTGCGTAACAAGTTTTTCAATAGTGTTTAATTTTTTCAAAACAATATCGTTGGTAATATCGGTAGCCATTGCCCGTAATCCGTAATGAATGTTTTGAAATTGTTCAAATGCGTTATCAGTACTTTGCACCAACGGTATTTTTCCCTGCCAGTCAATTCCGGTACGTCTTAGGTTTCCAGGATTATTATTCCGTATGCCCCTTGGTACATTAGGATTGTTTAAGAATGATACAGCCATTATTTTAATAAATTTAAAACATTTACTAAATCGTTTAGTTGTATTTTTCCGCTAATATAAGCAATTATTAGTATAATAGTAGAAATACTTGCTCCGGCTCTTTGCCAGTCAATATAACCGGATTGTTTATTTTCATCTGAATAAACCAGGTTACTAACCGTGCCACCCGTAAAAGCATCCGCAGCACCAATTAACACTTTCCCTACAAGTGTATTTTTAAACTTTTTTTTAGGCTCTTTAAAAAGCTCTTTATTGTTTGTTGTTTCCATTTGTGAATATTTTTTTAATATTAAGTATAATGTAAGTGAAGCTGCCTATTATTGTTAATATCAGAGCAACCTTGTTAAGTATTGCATCTTGTAACAAGTGGCTGATGATATAATTTACCCATGATATTACTAATAATATTGCTGTTTCGTTGCCTGTTGTGTTCATTGTTACTCATAAGCTAAAACATCACCACCAGAAACAGTTAAATCCGTTATAGTATTGCTGCCTATTGGCAATATAACAGAACCGCTCTTGAGTGTTTTACCTGACAATCCAAACATTGTAACAAGATCATTACTGCCACTATCAAACAACACAGAAAAAGAACAGTCGCTATTAACAACCAGTTTTTTTATAGTTTTTCCCGTTACGGCTCCACTATCTGAGGAGTATAATATACTGCCGTGTGTGCCACCATTGATTTGCACTAATATTGCATTTAAAAGACTTAAAGCCGTATCTAAATCGGCTAAAGATTTGCCGTTTGAAACAGTGGTGCTTAGTAAGGCGTTTGTGGATTGCGCTTCCATTATTTGAAACGTTTGGTTTGCTGCTGTTGCATCACCACCACCACCACCGGTAAAAGTCGCATCCGTAGCAGCTTTATATTTTTGCGAAACAGTATCAAATATCATTAATGATAATCCATTTTCTGGATTATTATTTTTTTCAGAGTTTTGAACAATTGTGCGAGGATATGAAGATATAGCCATTACTGTTTCTGATTAAATGTTATTACTGTTACTTCAGGATTTATTCCACCAACTTCAAAGCGCAGATTATACAATGAAGCATCTTTATATCCCGAATACATAGTATCTAATACTCCGCTGGGGTATAATGGTAGATTATTAACCCATACAATACAGCTCCCTGTATTGACTATATGATAACCCAAAACTTTGGCATCGGTGTGAATTGCACCATTTGTATTGTATGTTTTGGTTACTGTATCAAACTTTACTAATTCAAAATTCATACTATTTATTGTTTATTCCAAGTGGTTTAGTTTCTATTATATTAATTATCTCATTAAGCTCATCTTTGCTTAATTTTGACTTTAGTGTTGTTAGTAGGTCCTTTTTAAACAGTTTGTAGTAAGCTGTAACAATGCTTGCTACTTGGCTTTTGTATCGTATTGACCTGAAAACGCCATAAATTTGCTCCTCGTCATCGTTGGTAATACCAAAGGCATTGTTTATTTGTTTGGCATAGTAATCAGCTCCGGCAACCGTTAATAGCGTTACCGTTTTTTTTGTACCTGCTGCTTTTATAAGACTATCTACTCCGCCCCAAATATTATAAACAACCTCTTGCTGTTTCAACTTTTCTTTTGCTTGTTTTTCTGCACTACTTTCTTTTAGCCCTAATTTTTCTAAGATTGGCTTTATAACAAAATAGCCTCCAATAAGCAATCCACCAATTAATAAAATATTATAATCTATTTTTTGTTGTGCCATTATTACATACTTCTTAGTTGTGTTATAAGCATTTTAAACAAACTCGGATTGTTTTTTGCTAAATTGAGCAATCGTTGTAAGTCTTGCTCAATTTCAGGATTTATTGTTTTAAATTCTTCAATAATTGCATTTACATCTGTTGCGCCCGATATTCCGGCAACCTGTGGTTTTGGTTTTGAAAAACCCGAAATAACAAGGTCTATTAGTTGTGGTAATTTATTCATGATTGCTTCATTCATTACTCCCGAAATGCTTTTTTCGTCTTCTGCTTCTTCATTATCGGTTTCAAGTTCTTCTATTTGTTGTAATAGCCTGCTGTTTTCAAACTCTAATCTTTGGTTTTCTAAAGCTAATTCAAGCTCTTTAGGTGTTATATAGTTTGTTGGTTTATCCGTTTTACCGGTGTTGTTGGCTGGTGCAGCTTGCAAAGCAAAGGTAAAAGATATTGTACCCTTTAATTTTTTTGCACCCTCTGGAAGCTCGTAAAGCTGTATGCTGTAAGTTTTAAAATTTGCAGGATTAGAGGTCAGCATACGGTCCGCCCACTCGTTGAAAGCAAGTATTAAATCTTCTTCGGTTTCGTCCTCAGATAAAACCTTTTTAAATTTTTCAAGTTTCTTGTCATAAACTCCAATTGCATCAAAGTTAAACTTTTCCAAATTGTTGTTTATAGCCTCTAATCCTATAAATTCTGTAAGCATTGCAATTATCTTATGTAATAAACATTGAACACAAATGATTTTCCGGCAAAGTTAGCAATGTTATTTGTTAAGGTAACATAACACTTTGTCCAGTCAATTTTTTGGGAATTTAGTGCAGGTATATCCCCGTAAAAAATACCTGTTTTGAAGCGTTTAATTGCATTAAGTGGTACAACAAAATACTCGCCACCCTCGTAATACAAGGTTAGTGTTGCGCTTGCAACATCTGCTTCCGCTTGCACCGTATTGCCCGAAACCGTTTTGGTTAATTCGGTTGCAGAATACGCCTCAATACCCTCAATTTGTTTTGTGCGAATATTTGGTAAATCAGGAAAATAAATTACCTGTTTGGTGTTTCCCGTTGGTACTTGCACTTCTACAAGCTCTGCATTTTTTATTTTAAAATTGTTTGCCATTTTTTTTGTGGTTTAGTTCGGGGCGCAATTTTGAGCCCCGAAGTTAAAACTAATTAAAAACTACTATTTGTTTAGGTTTGAAGCTCCTAAACTTAAAAAGCCTCTAAACTGTAAAATAATTACATAAGAACCCGATACAGCAGCAGTAAGGCTTGATGGCAGGTTTAGTGTAACCGTGCTTTTGTTTGTTCCGCTAAATTGCAAGGTTGGGACCATTGGGTAAAAACCGTATGTTGCATTAAACTCCTCTTGCTGACCTACTTTTTGTTGTGTTATTCCAACAGTACGCATACGGCTAACTGAATAGTTTTGCAAATACTGAACATTGTTAATTGTTATGTCAATAGTTGCATGGTTGAACAGTGTTTTAAAAGTGTCTGCATCGGTTGCGCCAAACTCATCATTATTTGGGTATGAAAACAAATCATAGGTAGTATCATTATCTGATGTTTTTTTACCTATAAACAAACCCATTTCGGTTGCAGTAAAAGCATCCGCACGGTTCAATAAAATTCCCTCTGGGAAATTAAACGTGTCATCTCCCACTAATACAGGAAAAGTGTAAGATGTTTTGTTTGTTACAACCGGAACGATTAATTTTAAATCACTTGCTGTTGTGATAGGGTTGCGACCTGCATTTTGGTACGCTTTTTTGATTAATGCAAAGGACTGTCTTAGTCCTACTGTGCTAATTGTTGCCATTTTTGTTATTTATTTTTTAAGAATTAAAATTTTAAAAACTATTTTACATTTCTAAATCATCAATGTTTCCTATTTCGTCTAATCCGTTTACAGTACTGATTTCATCAATACCGTTTACAGTATTAATATCATCAGTGCCGGAAAGAATTAAAACTTCATCTGCTGCGCCTAAAGCCGGTAAGAAACTACCAACTAAACCAACGCCACCTACTGCAATCATACCCTGACCAACAGCAGCAACCAATGGATTTTTGATAAACTTTGGAGCAACCACGCCAGCCACAACAGCAGCAGCATTGGTTATTTTTGCATCCATATTAGGTAACATTTTTGGGATTTTTTTTGCTATTACAGCTCCGGCTGTAACGCCTAAAACATCCATTAACATTGAAGATGCACCAAACCCGATGCCGCTCCTACTTCTTCTGCGAACCTTGTTCGCTTTTTTTCTACGTTTTGCCATTTTATTTGAATTTTGCGATTGTGTTTAAGTATTTCTTTAATGCTTTAAATTGATTGTTTTTCACACTTAAAACTTCTTTCAAGTGTTTTTTATCAATTGCTGCTTTTGTTGTTTTTATTTGTTTTTTCAACTCAATTATTTGGTATTCTAACTTTGTCAGCTCTTCGCCAACAATAGAAAGGCTTATTGCTCCTATCTTTTTTACACCGGATATAGTTTTGAAACCTTTAAAAGTTCCGTTATTGTTACGTTTAACCAGTATTTTTTTTCTTTTTTTTGTGCGAGTGGTTTCGCCCTTTTCTAAAAACAGGGTGCTACCTACCTTTTTTGCTTTAGTTTTCTTATTGCGCTTGGCCCTTATTTTAGCCATGTATTCTTTTGCAGCTTTGCTGCCCTTTTTTAATCTCATATAATTACTTTTTTAATATAAAAAACAATAATAACGCTGCCCCAATGCCATAATATAATAAATTATCGATTCCTTTTTCTATTGGGTTTGGTTGTGGTAAATCTATTACAGGTGTGTTGTCCGGCCGTTGTACCGAAAACTTTGGAGTAACTGGCGCAACCGTTGGAGGCGTAACAACAAAACCTGGTGTTTCATTTTTCACAATTGGATTAGGAATTACATAGCTTTGTGTTGGCTCTTGTACTTTTTGTTGATTTAGCGGTATAACTTGCGGAACTAATGTTTGGGGCACAATAGCCTTTGCTGTTAATTGAGTTGCAACGGGCTGTACAACAACGGGCTTTATTTGCTTTGCAATTGGCTGTGTTGTTACAGGAATTACCGTTGCAGCTTTAATTTGCTTTGCGATTGGCTGCGTTGTTACGGGCATTACCGTTGCAGCTTTAAACGGATTTATTTTTTTTGTAACGCTTTTAATATTTGTTGTAATTTTCTTGCTGTTTGCAATGGCTTCTTTCAGTTTTTTTTCTGCTTCTTTTCGCTTCATTTCGTTTGCGAGGTTTTGAATCGCAGATGTATTTACAAATCCAATTATGTCTTCCATATTATCTTTTTTTATTTAAAATAAACAATGCTGCTAATGCTGCACCGCCAATTAATAATGCTTTTTTATTGTTTTTATTTCTAAAAACATCATTACTTAAAGATATTGATGTAACTATTGGAACGGCTTTACCGTCTAATACCGTAGTTGTAATTTGCATGGCTTCATTATTCGTTGGTGTTTTAAACATTCCAGGTGTTAAAGTGGCTGTGTTAGTATTTACTCCTTCCTCTTTTTTAAAAATAACATTAGCAATATCAATACCAGTTGTTTTTTTAAAAGCGTTGTTTGCTTTTTCTATTAATGATTTTGTGCTTTCTACTTTGCTGATTACACCTTCAACCATATCAGATATTTTTTTCGCTTCATCTAATACGGTTACAACTTTAGCAATTATTGGAGCAGATGAGGCTAAAAGCGAGGCAACGGTAACAGCTTCTCCCATGTAGTGTAATTGTTCATTATCGTTTACTCCAAAAATTCTTTTGTTTTTTTTACCGGCATTAATTGCGTTTTGCAAATCGGTTCTATTACCGCCAAACCAATCTTTCCACCAAGATAACTTCTCCCAGCTCATTTTGTCTAATCCTGTTGCCCACCCATGTACATTAAGCCTTACAAGTCCTAAAAACGCATTTCGTGGAACAGCTAAACCAACGGTTAAAGCAGAATTTTTAACAACATTTATACCTTCGGCAGCAGCGTTTTTTACATCAACGGCTTTTTCTTTAACCCAATTGCCAAACTGTTTCACTTTATCAAATAATCCGCCTATTTGATGGTGATTATTTTCATAATCAAACCCAGATAATTTATACAAACTCATATTTTTATTTATTTTTTTATCAATTTTGAAATTATATTTTTTTTCAATATCAAATCCGTTAATTACAGCATCAATCAACACTTCACTACTACCGTCTTTTGCTACAACATAAACGTGTGTTGGGTAATTATCATAATTAGAATACCCGGCAAACCTGTAAACGAAATTATACCCAAGCGCTTCAAGTATTGAGGCTGTAAAATTAGAAAAATGTTTACAATCGTTTTTGCCGGTTCCGTTCATTGCATCATACAAAAAACGGCTTATTGTTTTTGTGCTTTGGTATTCGCCCGGTTCAACAGAATAAGGTATTTTGTATTTTAAGAAGCTCCAAATTTCTAAAGAAGTGTCGTATAAATTGCCACAATCAAAAAGGTGTGCAATCTTTTGCGCCTCAACTTTGTTGATATTATGTTGCTCCAATACCTGATTAATAATATCAGTTGTTGTTTGTGTAGCAACCGTTTTTTTATTTTCCAACTTAGCCTTTGGCAGTAACTTATATACCTCTTTTACTTCCATTATTTTAGTGTATATTCAATGTTTATAGGGAAATTAATATCACTACTGTTAATACTTCCAAGTATTGACACTTTATACCCTTGTGGCTTATTAAACAAACTTAATGCAAGTTTTACGCCCTCTACCGGATTAATTTTAATCGGTAGGTTTATTACTTGATTTGAATTTGCCTGTATTACGCTATGTTGTACATTGCTTATTGTTGCAAAAGCAACATTATTCAACATAATATCAGCAACAATACTATTAAAATCCACTGCCGTACTTGTAGGGTTAATAACATTAAGCGATACAGAAGCAGAGTTTAATGGATATAACTTAATTCCGGCTATTTTCACATTTAAAGATTTTGCCACAAACCCTTTTTTAGCAAATCTAAAAGCAGCCATTGCAGCAGCTCCGACTAACACCAGTGGAAATATTTTTTTAAACATAACACAAATTTTAAACGGTTTTTTCTTAAAAGCAAAAAAAAATAAAATTTTCAGAAAAAAATATTTGGAAATGTAAACATAACCCCTTTTTTTTGCATATATATATATGCAAAAAAAGGGGTTTGTATCAAATTCCTAATAAAAAACCAACGACAAATTAGTACAATGTTTAATAGAAAAACAAAAGTTGAAAATAGGTACGTCAGCCCGCTTGGCACAAAACCCGTGTTATCGGCTGGCGTTCTCGCAAAAAATGAAATTATGACAATGAAAAAAGCAGAAGAAAAAAAGGGCTGCGGCTAAGTCTGCACGTAAAGCTCGTAGGAAGCAACGCCATTAGGCTTGCCACTAACGGTTCCGCAGCTTGGCGAGGTGCGGAAATTTAACCACTAAAGCCAATTAGAAATACAAATTTTAAAACAAACAATAATATGTCAAACGAAACACAAAACTCCGCATCTTGCCAAACTGCTGT
>JADLGT010000084.1 GCA_020849195.1 Bacteroidia bacterium | reverse complement strand
CACACATCGGGTGTGCGTAAAGAATGGTACAGAGATGATTTAGTTGAACAAACTAAACGCGACCCTTTACCAAAACTTCGAAAACTATTGCTTGTTGAAGGAATAGATGAAACGAAACTTACTGCCATAGAAGCAAAAACCAAACAACTTGTAAAAGACGATTACCAAAGAGCTTTGCAAGCACCCGATCCAAAACCGGAAGATTTATATACACACGACTTTGCCCCTACACCGATTACTGAGGAAAAAGGAGAACGATCGCCTAAGGGAAAACAGCCAACAGTAATGGTTGATTCGGCTTTATTTGCCATACGCGAACTGATGCAAAAACATAAGGAGTGTTTGCTTTACGGACAGGATGTTGGTTGGCGGCTTGGAGGTGTGTTTCGCGAAGCGGCCACATTGGCTCAACAGTTTGGTAACGAGCGTGTGTTTAATACGCCCATCATGGAAGCATTTATTGTGGGCAGCACTGTGGGCATGAGTGCAGCGGGACTAAAACCCATTGTTGAAGTACAATTTGCCGATTATATATGGCCGGGCTTAAATCAATTATTTACCGAAGTTGCCCGCTCCAATTATTTGTCGAATGGTAAATGGCCGGTGAGCATGATACTTCGTGTACCAATCGGTGCCTATGGCAGCGGAGGTCCCTATCATTCATCAAGTGTAGAAAGCGTAGTTTGTAATATAAAAGGTGTAAAAATTGCCTATCCCTCAACAGGTGCAGATTTGAAAGGGCTGATGAAGGCTGCCTATTACGATCCCAATCCTGTGGTGATATTTGAACATAAAGGATTGTACTGGAGTAAAATTAAAGGTACCGAAGATGCAAAAACGATTGAGCCCGATGAAGAATATATTATTCCTTTCGGGAAAGCACGAATAGTACAAGAGTCCAAGTCAACTAATTCGTTTAATCAACAAGCAGCTTTAGAATCAGCAGCAAAGACAACTGTTTCTGTAATTACTTACGGCATGGGTGTATATTGGGCAGCAAATGCTGCGAAAAAATTTCCGGGTCGCATAGAAATAATTGATTTGAGAACATTGAACCCGATTGATGAAGAAACAATTTTTAATTCGGTAAGGAAAAATAACCGTTGCATTGTGCTTACCGAAGAAACCATTGAAAATAGTTTTGCACGTGCACTTGCCGGAAAAATAAGTGAACATTGTTTTACTTCACTCGATGCGCCTGTGCGATGTATAGGATCTAAAAATCTTCCGGCCATACCACTCAACTCTACGTTGGAAGCCGAAATGCTGCCCAATGCCGACAAAGTTGCTCAAGTAATTAGTGAACTGTTAGACTACTAATATTTATTTTAGCTAAGTGGGCTTGTTAGCTACGCAACATTTTCATATTAAAAAATAAAAAGCAAATAACGATTCCCGAATACAACATATTACCATAAGGAGTTTAAAAAACACAACCCGTTATGAACAGCTCTGTTAAAATAGCCGAACTTAAAACGAAAGACGAAATGCTTTCACAACTCCCGTTAATTTTACAATTAACAGATGGGTTAACAAAGAAAAAATACAGTGAGATGTTAGACACTATGTTAGCTAATGGTTACAGGCAGGTTGGAGCTTTTGTTGGAAAAAAATGCGTGGGTCTTTCAGGGTTTTGGATCTGCGCCAAAATTTATTCCGATAAATATGTTGAATTAGACAATGTAATTATTGACAAAAATCACCGCTCAAAAAAAATAGGCAAACAACTTTGCGACTGGGTTCTTAGCGAAGCAAAGCGATTAGGTTGTAAAACCGCCATGCTCGACGCATACGTTGAAAATAAAAATGCTCATCGTTTTTATTTCCGCGAAGGGTTTATCATACGAGGATTTCATTTCTTAAAAAGTATTTAGCCGAGATTATTACTTTGATAGGACAGCCACCGCACGTTCCAGTCTGCTTACTACTTTTTGTTTCCCAAGTAATTCAACCATTTCGAAAAGAGCCGGTCCCCCTCCCAGCCCACTCAGGCACACACGGAATAGTTGCATAACATGCCCGGGATTGATGCCCATTTTTTCGGCGGTTGATTTAAAAGCACTTTCGGTTTCGGTTACCGTAAATGTTTGAAGCGCTTGATACGTGTCCTTCAGAGCCAAAATAAATTTGGAGGAATTTTCGTTCCAACGTTTTTTAATTACATCTGTATCGTATTTATCAGGCTCAACAAAAAAGAAACTTCCCAAAGACCAAAATTCATTTATAAAATTTCCCTTTTCTTTTATCAGTTTGCACACCGCCGTAAGGTATTGCAAATTTATTTCCGCCGAAGGCAAATGATGGCTGCCAAGTTTTTCTTTTACAATGGGAAGAAACAACTTAGCCAATTCTTCATCACTTCTTTTACGCAAATACTGTTGGTTGAACCATTTTGTTTTTTCGGGATCGAATTTTGCTCCGGCCTTACTTACCCTATCCAGCGAAAATTCATTCGACAGTTCGTCAAGTGTAAAAATTTCCTGATTGCCGCTGGAGTGCCAACCCAACAAAGCAATCATATTTACAAAGGCATCCGGAAAATATCCCTTTTCGCGGTAGCCCGACGATATTTCTTTTGTTGCAGGATCCTGCCACTCCAATGGAAACACCGGAAAGCCAAGCCGGTCGCCATCGCGTTTGCTTAGCTTTCCATTGCCATCGGGTTTTAGCAACAAGGGTAAATGTGCAAATTGAGGCATGTTGTTTTCCCAACCAAAATAGTTGTACAGCAACACATGTAGCGGCGCCGAAGGCAGCCATTCTTCTCCGCGTATTACATGTGTTATTTTCATTGTGTAATCGTCAACCACATTGGCCAAATGGTAGGTAGGCATCCCATCCGATTTAAACAACACTTTATCATCCATCTGCCCGCTGTGAACTACCACCCATCCTCGAATCAAATCCTGTACACGAACTTCTTCGTTGCGCGGAATTTTAATTCGTACCACATAGGCCTGCCCCGACTCCAAACGTTTTTTTACTTCGTCTTCGGGAAGTGTCAATGAGTTTTTCATCGATTGGCGGGTAATGGCATTGTATGCCGATGTGCCTCCGGCGGCTTCCATACGTTTACGCATTTCATCCAGTTCTTCCCTCGAATCGAAAGCATAATACGCATGACCGCTTTTAATCAACTGATCGGCATATTGCTTGTACATTGGTTTACGTTCACTCTGGCGATACGGCGCATAAGTTCCATCGCCAAAACCAATACCTTCGTTCGGACAAATACCGCACCACTTCAGCGACTCAATAATATATTCCTCGGCACCTGGTACAAAACGTTCTTGATCGGTATCTTCAATGCGAAGTATGAAATCGCCTCCATTTTTTTTTGCAAATAAATAATTATACAATGCCGTACGTACACCGCCCATGTGCAAAGGTCCGGTTGGGCTGGGTGCAAAGCGTACTCTCACTCTTCTGTTTTCCATAATTGTTTCGTATAGACGAACAAAGATATTCTTTTTGTGGCTTTAAGCCTGATTTTGCAACAGAAGTGTAAAGTAAGATGCAATTGTGTTGTTATCCTTGTACGTGATATTCCTCCTGGCTTGTCCCCCTCAGTTTTAGTGTGCAGATAACATTCTGATATTCAACATGGATTGCATTTTTAGTTCTAAGATTTCCGCACTAAGGCTATTTTAGTGGGATGAAAACAAGAGTAGTATTAACTGCATCAAAAGCCAAAGCAGTCCAAGTAATACAATATAGGAATTACAAAAGAGTAGTGCTAAAACATATAGGATCAGCGCGAACGGCAGATGAATTAAAAGAATTACTTTTTATAGCTGAAGAGTGGATTAAAGATTACAGCGGTCATTTATCTCTATTTCCGAATGAAAATCCAAACCAATTGTTGCCTCTGAATTATAGCTCTTTTCAAGGTATTGAGTACCGCCTTTTTTATGAAACCATTCAAAAGCTATTAAACAATTTAGGTCTGCAACATTTGCCAAACATACTTAAAGACTTAGTGGCAATTAGAATATTTGAACCGGCCTCTAAGCTACGTTCAATAGAGCTT
>JADLGT010000083.1 GCA_020849195.1 Bacteroidia bacterium | reverse complement strand
TTAGCCCCGCCGCACTTATTCTAATTTAAAGTATTATTAATTGTAAATCATATATTTATAGTATTTCATATAAATTAACACTTTATATATTAAGTTTATACAGAGGCGAAAAATAACGGTTCATTTTGTAAGTAATTTATAATCAAAAATTCAGCCTTGTATGTATTAAAATATTTTGCCATTTCCCAAATTTGCTGTACGTTTGCCTCCCCTTATTTTGCAGGTAAAATAAGGGTTAAACGAACAAGTTAAACCCTTTTCGGCGGCGACCTGAAGCCTAAGAAATACAAACAGTAAATAAAATGACGGAAGTAAAAGAAACAACAAACATTTTGGAAAGTTTTGACTGGAATACAATTGGCAAAAAACAAGATAATTATTCGAAAGCGGAGCGCGAAAAGTTGGATGCCATGTACACCAAAACACTTAGTGCGGTAACCGAAAGCCAAATTGTAGAAGGATCAGTTGTTGCAAAAAATAATAAAGAAGTAGTAGTAAACATTGGCTTTAAATCCGATGGAGTTGTTCCTCTTTCGGAATTCAGGTATAATCCCGACTTGAAAGTTGGCGATAAAGTTGAAGTATTTGTAGAAAGCCAAGAAGATAAAAACGGACAGTTAATTTTATCGCATAAAACGGCTCGTTCAATGCAATCGTGGGACAGGGTGAATGAAGCCTTGTCGAAGGATGAGATTATTAAAGGATTTGTAAAATGCCGTACAAAAGGCGGATTAATCGTTGATGTTTTTGGTATTGAAGCGTTTCTGCCCGGTTCGCAAATAGATGTTAAGCCCATACGTGATTACGATATTTACGTAAACAAGACAATGTAATTTAAAGTTGTTATAATTAATCACGAATTCCGCAACGTTGTAGTCTCTCATAAGGCCCTTATTGAAGCTGAGCTTGAATTACAGAAGAAAGAAATCATCTCTAAACTCGAAAAAGGTCAAGTGCTTGAGGGAGCTGTAAAAAATATCACTTCGTATGGCGTATTTATTGACTTAGGCGGAGTTGACGGCTTAATTCACATTACAGACCTATCGTGGGGACGCATTAATCACCCCGAAGAGCTTGTTAAATTGGATCAAAAAATAAATGTGGTTATTCTTGATTTTGACAACGACAAAAAACGAATTGCGCTCGGCTTAAAACAACTAACTCCACATCCGTGGGATTCGCTTGATGGCAATCTTAAAGTGGGCGATAAAGTAAAGGGAAAGGTTGTTGTTATTGCAGACTACGGTGCATTTATTGAAATTAATACCGGAGTAGAAGGTCTAATACATGTATCGGAAATGTCCTGGTCGCAGCATTTACGTACGGCACAAGATTTTCTTAAAGTGGGAGACGAAGTTGAAGCTGTAGTACTAACATTGAACCGCGAAGAGCGTAAAATGTCGCTCGGTATTAAGCAGCTTACTCCCGATCCATGGACAAATATTCTCGAAAAATATCCAAAAGGTTCGAAGCATCAAGTAACCGTTCGCAATGCTACTAATTTTGGATTGTTTGTTGAATTAGAAGAAGGTATTGACGGATTAATTCATATTTCGGATTTATCGTGGTCGAAAAAAATTAAACACCCAAGCGAGTTTGCTAAAACCGGCGATAAAATTGAAGCTGTAATACTGGAAGTTGATGCCGACAATCGTAAGTTGAGCCTTGGCGTAAAACAACTGGAAGAAAATCCTTGGGATGTATTTGAAACAGTATTTACAGTTGATTCAATACATAAAGGAACCATAACCAACGCATCAGATAAAGGTGCCATTGTATCATTGCCTTATGGTGTAGAGGGCTTTGCACCTAACCGCCATATACTAAAATCCGATGGCACAACCGCTAAGGTTGACGATGCTCTTGACTTTAAAGTATTGGAGTTTGTAAAAGAAAGTAAAAAAATTATTGTGTCGCATACAAAAACATTCGATGACAAGGTGGTTGATGAGAAACATGGCGGCGATCGAAAAATGAAAGATGGCGACACCCGTAAGGCTGTGAAAAAGGTAAAAGACGGTATGGAGAAAACAACGCTTGGAGATATTGAAGCACTGTCTGCCCTTAGAACTGAAATGAATGAGTCGGAAAATGCCCCTAAGAAAGACGATAAGTAATCCATTTTTGCGCAAGCAAAAATAAAATCCCTCTTAAATCACGCCATGGTTTTTAGGGATTTAAATCCCCCGCATTTGCGGGGGATTTTTTTTCTCTCCTGAATAAAACAAGTTTGTTTCAAAAACATAGGATCAATATGATAGTAATGCTAACAGACCGTAACAAAGCCGAAAGAAAATTTATTGAGCAATTTTTCCCGAAGTAGGACGATTTTTATCAATGTTAAACTTTTGATTATGCGATAGGTCTAATGTACTTTAAAACCAATTTGAAAGTTTAGAGTTCCTGCTTTTATATAGATTTTTCTGACCATAAAACATAAAAAAATGAAAATAATTGTACGACTAAAATTGTATTTCACAATAGTTAATTTAATTGCCACTCTTATGTCAGTTGGACAAGGTGTACACATGAACACAACGTATATTATGCAAATTAACAGCGAACATCACGGCATGTCGTATGTAAATTTTTTTAACACTTGTACCGATAATATTTGTATGGATAACGTGAAAAAATTAAAGCCACGAGTGATAAGATTTCCATCGGCAGGAGATGCTGATTGTTACACAATGAATGTTGATACTGCCGGATATGGAATAGATTTTCCGGATGTGGCAGCATATTTTGCTGATAGATTTAATAGCCTTCAAAACCCACTCACCTTTACACCATTTACAAACACATATCTGTGTCCATTAGCCATAGACCCACTTCAAGTACCTCTTCATTACAATGCGTCGGTGCCTGCTGTTTTTTCAAACGCTACCGATTCCGCCAATTTTTGCTCTGAGTTAGAGGATTGGTATAACGATTATCGAAAACAAAGAACCCAAATTACCCAAAGCTATTTAACAAAATTTATACAACATGTAAAAGAAATTGAAGACAGTTTACAGCCTGGTGAGCGTGTAAATATTATTTATGTTGCTAATATTTTTTCAGGTACACCGGCTGATTTAGTTACAACCCTAAAACAATTGACAGACGTTCAACTTA
>JADLGT010000082.1 GCA_020849195.1 Bacteroidia bacterium | reverse complement strand
ATTTTGGCAATACCTGAAGTATGCGTTTGTGTATAGTTTCAATATCAGAACGTTTTGATTCAGGCTGGTTGTTTATATATTTTTTGATTTGTTCTTGTATATCCATTGTTGTCTGTTTGATTTTAGCACGGTCGCCCTACAATGACCGCATAACACTCGCGTTATCGGATTGACACTTTATTTATTTATCAGCAGCTTAAATCCTTTTCCGTGAACGTTAACAATCTCCACCTTGAGGTCGTTTCTTAAATATTTACGCAAGCGTGTAACAAACACATCCATGCTGCGGCCATTAAAATAATTATCGTCCTTCCATATTGCATTTAATGCAAAATTTCGATCGAGCACATCATTTTTATGCAAACAAAGCAGTCTCAGTAGCTCGGCCTCTTTGGTTGTTAAGCGCTGTTCTTTTTTGTCTATCGTCAGCAATTGATTTTCATAATCGAAAATGTATTTGCCTATTTCAAAATTTTTTAAACTGTCGTTTGCTAAGGTCGCACCCTTTGTTCGTTTCAAAATAGCATTCAATCTCAACAAAAGTTCTTCCATACTAAAAGGCTTGGTAATATAATCGTCGGCCCCGGCGGTGAATCCTTCAATTGTATCTTCCTTCATGGATTTGGCCGTAAGAAATACAATAGGTATAAATTTATTAATCGCTCGCATTTCTTTGGCAAGGGTAAATCCATCTTTTAATGGCATCATTACATCCAGTAAGCACAAATCAAAACTATTTTTTTTAAATATGTCGAATCCTTCTTTCCCATTTTTTACCCAGGAAACAATATAGTTTTTTGCTTCGAGGTATTCTTTCAAAAGATTGCCTAAATTATTATCGTCTTCGGCGAGTAAAATTTTTATTTTATCATTTTGGCTCATGCGAATAATTTTAAGAATAGATTTGCTTATATGGCAATAAAACAGTGAAGGTGCTTCCTTTGTCCGGCTCACTTTCTACGGTTATTTTTCCGTGATGCTTTTCAATAACAGCTCGTACGTAACTAAGACCAAGCCCAAATCCCTTTACATTGTGTATATTCCCGGTGGGCACACGATAAAGCGTATCAAATATTTTTTTCTGATTTTCTTTGCTTATCCCTATGCCATTGTCTTTAACGGTAATCATTATTTCATTTTCACTGTTGCTCGTTGTAATTTCTATAACAGGTTTATGATGAGAATATTTTAATGCATTATCAACCAAATTGAAAATAATATTTGTTAAATGCACCCGATCGCACTGAATAATACTGTTTAGTGCCGAAAGATGCGTAATTATTTTTCCATCTTTCTTTTCGGTCTGCAGCCGGATGTTTCCGATAGTTTGTTCAATGATTGAATGTAAGTCAACATCCTGTAATTTTAATTTGAACTCACCTTTATCGAGAATAGCTGTTTGTAAAATATTTTCGACCAACACTCCGAGTCGTTTGTTTTCATCTCCTATCATTTTTAAATAACTACTCATTCGCTCAGGCGTTTTATTTATGCTATTATCGTTTAGCACTTCGCAGGCCAGCGATATGGTAGATATAGGAGTTTTAAATTCATGCGTCATATTACTGATAAAATCATTCTTTATTTCGGACAATTTTTTTTGCCTAATAATTACCGAAATAGCATAATAAAACGAAAAAATAAGAACAATAATAAGCAAGGCAGAACCGGTTAACATTGGCCATAATTTATTGAGAATATAATTTTGTTGATTAGGAAAATACATCCCCAAATAAAGAGGCTCTATAAATACGTTGTCCGGGGTAAGATTAATTTTAAATTTTGAGGCGACAATGTTTTTTAATTTTTCAGGCGGACTTTTAATAATTTCATTATTCAAGATGCCGTATTGGAAATCAGTTCCAATTCCTTTTTCTTTAAACTCATTTCTTACGAGCGAGTCGAGCAGCAATGTGTCTATTTTTTGCCGGTAGTCATTATACACATTTATGCTCACTAATTCGTCAAAAATATCATTCACCATATCTGAACGATGAGTGAGCCACTTGTAACGTTCGTCGCCCGAATCTATTTTATTTAACTGTTCAGGATTGTCAGCCCACATTGAGCGAATATCAAATGAACGATCTTTCAGTGAATCGTCAACAAAATGTTTCTCCCGCTTCTTTTTAACCACCACTCCATTCGAATCCGACAGGTATTCTTCATAAATTTTTACATGAACTTTTTGATTATTTATTTTCATTTTGTTACGATCAAATACTGTATCATAAGTTATTTGAGCTGTGCTTTTTAAGGTGTCGTTTTGCACAAGCCAGCGCATACCTTGTTTCCTAAAATTTAATTTGCGGGATATTCTTGCAGCAGTCGATTTTTTCTCGAATCGTTGTACTATAGTATTCAGCGCACTGCTTACGTTATCGTCGAAATGCTGCCGTTTTATTGCTATGGCATTTTTAACCCAATACAGTTGCGTAAGTATGAGCCCTGCAAGTGCTATACTTGTTAATAGACTAACCAATCGTATGCTGTATTTATTCATAAAAGACCAAGCTATTCGGCACAAAGCTTAAATTGTAAATTTAGTTTATGCCAACCGAATTATCTTTTACTTAACTTTATTTAACAAAGATTAGAAGCCGGAACCCCATTGAGCGGTAGCTAATTTTACACAACGATAAATGGTTCGTCCGCACAATCGGGAACGGTTCGCGAGCTTGTGCAGTAGCCGACTTCAAAGCGACAACCCTTCCCGAGTGATAAAGTTAAAAAAAGTGCTGAAGTTTCCGGCTTAAAAAAAATGCGGGCAAAGCCCAAGCTTAAAAAATATTCAAGCCAAATGCACCGAGCCGGCTATTGCGCAAGCCCGTTGTAGCAGATGGGCTATGTTTTTTTACAATTTTCTTGCATTTATGTGTCAAACTATATTACATTTGTATTGCGTCTGGTTGAGTCGCTTAGCGTCTCACAAGAGGATTTATCTTCTTTGCCAGTCGCTTTTTTTTTGCCTATGCTTATTTGTTACATAGATGAGTCTGGGACACCTGAAACGCCAGGCACAACAAGTCATTATGTCTTGGCAGGAATAGCCATTCCAATTGCAAAGTGGAAGATTTATGAAAGCGCTATACGAAAAGTAAAGTCAAAATATGGTTTAGATGGTAATGAGGTTCACTCAGCATACATACCTCGTCCAATTATTGAACAGAACCATATACCTGATTTTTATAAACTTAATTACCAAGACAGAAAAGCAGCAGTCATAAAGCTTCGGAACAAGGAATTGTTCCGTCTAAAAGCAAGTCCAAAAACACACAAGCAATACCAACAAACTAAAAAGAACTATCGTCAAACCGAAGAGTATATTCATTTAACCGGTGCTGAAAGGAAAGGGCTACTTGTTGAATTGTCCGAGTTGATAAGTAAATGGCCTGATGTTAGATTGTTTGCAGATTGTATTGATAAAGTCCATTTTGATGTAGTAAGGGCAAAGCGGTCAATAGATGAGGAAGCGTTTATTCAACTTATAAGCAGGTTTTAGCAATATATTAAAATCTATACAAAAACATCATCAGATGCAAAGTGCGGAATTATAGTCCACGACAACAACCAAACAATGGCTGAAAGGTTGGGGGCAATGATGCGTCATTTTCAGGAAAAAGGAACTTTGTGGACGAGTGTAAGAAACATAATAGAAACTCCCTTTTTTGTGGACTCAAAAGCTGTCAATATGGTGCAGATTGCTGATTTAT
>JADLGT010000081.1 GCA_020849195.1 Bacteroidia bacterium | reverse complement strand
GCAGATTAAAAAAAGAAATGCTAGCCAACTTTATTATTACTTCAGGAAACTTGTTTGATGCCAAAACAAAAATTTACGAAAACTGGATACAGGGAAACCCATATATCATTACAGATTACACATTGCCCGATGTGCGTGGCGTTTACGATTTGGAAATTACCACCGACAAAAAATATACGCTTAAAATAAAGGGCGAGTCTCCCGCCGACCTAAAAGCGAGTCTTACTTCATTAAATGATACAAATAAAACAGATGTAACGGTTACTATCAATCACAATACAATTGGTTTGGCGTTTGTGCCCAGGCCTCAGAAAGAAGCAATCCGCTTGAGTGGAGCAGTGGAGCTTAATGACACAAGTACACACAAAAGCCGTATTGTGCTGAGCGGGCGAGGACAAACTGGGGCAGGCGAATGGATTGACTGGAAAGCAACATACACATCTGCCCCGAAAGAAAATGTCAAAAAAGATACCGCTCAAAAAATAGCTCCAACTATTGGTGAAGTATATTACCCTTTTTGTGCATTCGGCCAACCCGAAAGAGATAAAAGCCTTTCGCAGCAATTTAGAGAGCGCCAACATGCCATACTCATAAAAAATGTTACCGTATGGACACACGACTCAGTCGGAGTTATTAAAAATAAAGACGTTTACATTAACAGCGGTCGAATAGTTGCCATTGACGATGCAATAAAACCTTTAAAAACAGCATTTGCTGTTACTATTGATGGAACAGGTAAGCATCTTACTCCGGGCATAATCGACGATCATTCGCACATCGCTATTTCTAATGGTGTAAACGAAGGTTCGCAGGCTGTAACTGCCGAAGTTCGTATTGGCGATGTAATAAACAGCGAAGACATTAATATATACCGGCAATTGGCCGGTGGCGTAACATGTAGTCAACTACTGCATGGTTCTGCAAATCCAATTGGCGGGCAGTCGGCTTTAATAAAGTTGCGCTGGGGCTTGCCGCCCGAAGAATTGAAAGTTAAAAATGCCGATGGCTTTATAAAATTTGCACTCGGAGAAAATGTTAAACAATCGAACTGGGGCGACAGAAATACCATACGTTTTCCACAAACGCGAATGGGTGTTGAACAAGTTTATTACGATGAATTTATAAGGGCTAAAGAATATGCAGCACGACGGAAAAACTACGAATCACTTTCCAAAACAGAAAAAGCCAAAACAATGATTCCGCGCCGCGACCTCGAACTGGATGCTATCGTGGAGATACTGAACCATCAGCGATTTATTACCTGTCATTCTTATGTACAGTCCGAAGTAAATATGCTTATGCACATTGCCGATTCAATGAATTTTAAAATAAACACCTTCACTCATATACTTGAAGGATATAAAGTGGCCGACAAAATAAAAGCGCACGGCATCGGATGTTCTACATTTGCCGATTGGTGGACATATAAAATGGAAGTGAGGGAGGCTATTCCGTATAACGCAGCTATTTTATTTAAGATGGGAATTGTTACAGCCATAAATTCTGACGATGCTGAGATGGGGCGGCGACTAAATCAGGAAGCAGCAAAAACAATTAAGTACGGAGGGCTTTCAGAAGAGGAAGCACTTAAATTATGCACACTCAATCCGGCAAAGCTGATGCACATCGACAACAAAGTTGGATATGTAAAAGTTGGCTACGATGCCGATTTGGTGCTGTGGTCCGACAATCCATTAACCATAAATGCAAAAGTTGAAAAAACAATTATAGACGGAATAATTTATTACGACTCGGACAAAGACAAACTTATGCGCGATGAGCTTCAAAAAGAACGCACACGTTTAATTCAAAAAATGATAAAGGCGAAAAAGAACGGCGAAAAAACACAAAAACCCGAAGGCAAGCACAATAAGATGAAACGCTGCGATGATTTAGCTGATGATGATGACGATGAATAATTATATTGTTAGAGTCTGTTTAAAATTTAATGTAATCCGACATGAAAAAAATAATTGTGCTTAATTACTTTTTATTCGCTTTTTACTTAGCCTTTGGCCAACAGCCGGTACCCGCTTCTACACAAACAAAAAGTATTTTACTGATGAATGGCATTGCCCATTTGGGAAACGGAAAAGTAATTGAAAATTCTGCAATAGGTTTTAAAAATGGAAAAATTACATTAGTGGCCGATGCAACTGTAATTAAAATTAATGGTTCGGAATTTGACACCATTATTAATATACCCGGGAAGCATGTGTATCCGGGCTTTATTGCCGTTAACTCAACACTTGGCTTACTCGAAGTAGAAGCCGTACGTGCTACAAACGATATAGATGAAGTAGGAGCCTTCATTCCTAATGTGCGAACACAAATTGCCTACAACACTGATTCGAAAATTACACCCACTGTACGCACCAATGGAATACTCATTGCACAGGTTGTACCGCGCAAAGGAATAATTGCAGGCACATCATCTGTTTTTAATCTCGATGGATGGAACTGGGAAGACGCACTGCTGAAAGGTGATGAAGGCATCCATCTTTATTTCCCGAAAATTCCGGTTCCGCGAACTGCTAATGATACAAGTATGGGCACCCGTAAACAACGATATGAAAAACAACTAATGGAG
>JADLGT010000080.1 GCA_020849195.1 Bacteroidia bacterium | reverse complement strand
ACTTTACAATTTTTAGGTATTTATTGTAACTTTTGATGATTGCATTATACATCAGACCACCCTGCAAAACATAGGCGGAGGATGAAAAGTGTAAACGATCTTTTGCCGACAACTTTGCTTTATACCATTTTAACATTGAGCCGTAGCCTCCCATAATTGAATACAAATCCCAATATGCAATCTTGTTTTCAGTGCAGTACTTTATAATTGTATTTCGTGCCTCCAGCATATCCGGATTTTTTACTTTTCCTCTTCGTGTTCGTCTGAATGAATCGCCGGGTGTGGTAAGCAGAAAATTGACTTCGGGATTTGTTCGTTTAATATTTTTTACCAACGTATCTATGTTTCCGTAAAACTCATCTCTGTTAAAGCTGGCCAAATAGCCTTCATTTGTTCCGAGCGAAATAATCACAAGGTCGGGTTGGAGAGCCGGCAACTGTTCAATAAAATATTGCGACAGGTTGTAATGTTTATACATAGCACCATTTACGCCTATCATATTATACAATACGCCCGAGCTGTCATTTTCGAGTAGCATCCCAAAAATTTGTGCGCAGCTTTGCGATGTGTTACGCGGGCAAGATTTAATTAACACCTGATGGTATAATTTAGTCAACTTTAATACACTTGTAAAAGCAGCTTCACTACCGGCTAAATTATTAATGTATGCAATTTCATTTCCAATCGAATCGTAAACTGCAAAATCAAAACTTTCTTCGCCTCGTGCATGAAACAATGTTATCGTATTAAATCCATAATTAAGCTTTCCTTGATCTTTCACTAGAAGTTTAATTTGGGCAGAAGTGTCGCCGGTTTCAATAGTTATTCCGCTAATGCCTATGGGCAAAGGTTGATCGGGAAACACATTACGTTTAGATTGCCAGTGTATGTTTGTAGAAGTTTTGTAACTGACCGGTTCGTTTGTTTTAGCAGCTCGGTATGGAAAAACAAAACCTCGTCCGGCATTGCCAAAATCAAGTTGAAAACTTTGACGCAATTTTCCGGAAAAATGATCGGCTTGAATATGTGAGTCGCCAATGTGAACAATATTTACACGACCTTGTTTTGTTTTTTGAAGCTGACTAAGTTTTTCGTAAAATGGATACAAAGAAACACTATCGTTAAATACACAATTTGAATCAAGAACAATAAAAGAATATTTAACAGGAAGCGAGTCGGTAACAAGTTGAGCATAAACCGGCAAACTGATGAATGCTAAAAATGTGAACAGTAAACAGCTTAGGTGTCTTAAAAATCTGAAGCAGCTAACACGAGGCCAAAAAGCTAAAACCGGTATTTTTATTTTTAACAGTTTAATTTTTCTCATAACTAACATATTCCCTATACGCATCTAATAAGTGCTGATTCAACATAGTTGCAATTTTTTTTGCTCCTCGTAAATTAGGGTGTGTGTAATCTCTATTTGCAAGTACAGTATCGCCCTGAACCCATTTTACCATTGAATTATATCCACCCATTGATTCGTATAGATTCCAAAAAGCTACACTTGTTTCCTGTGCAACTTTTTTCTGAACATCAATTACCAAAGGAACCGAAGGGTCGGTAACATAATTGTCTCCCTGTTTAATGCTTTTATCGCCTGTGCTTATGATAAGAATACTTGCGTTTGGCATTGCGGTTTTTATGTGATTAACAACATCTCTCATTCCCCGCTCGTACCATGAAAAATCGGTTACTTTAGCATTCACTACATTTACTCCATAATGAAGAATAACTAAGCCATAGTCGAGTTTTTCATTTATGCCCGACAACACATCTACAGGTATTTTAACCAATGGCAAACCTGAATTTCCGCGAAATGAAAAATTGTCAACATAAACTCCGCTGTCTCCTTCTATACTAAAACCAAAAATATTAACCTGACTTTCGCATTGAAAATCTACATTAAGGGATTGAACGGAACAATCTTTTGCCAACTGAATTTCGTTTACCGGCGCTGTGCCGGCAAGCGGAAATATTTTTCCTAAAGCAGTAACATAATTTTTTATTCCAAAATTTGCTCCAAAAAATAATTTCACATTGCAAAATCTGTTCAGGTGTTTTTTAGAAACTGCACTGTATTTAACCCAGCTGTTTTGTTCGCCGGCAGCCGGAATAAAATCGAAGCCTGTAATACCAAGCGTATGCTTAGCTTCCGGATGATTAATAAGCGAATACGTTTGCCAGTTGTCGGAAAACGTATGCAGCACCGTTTGTCTGAAACCCGCTACAATAGAAGTAATGGGCATAAATCCCACTCCAATTCCTCCGAATGTGTCTTGAAGCGAAGTGCGCAAGTCTTGTGTAATCAAATCTCCCTCAATCATTGAATCGCCAAAATATGCAATACGAGTTTTCTTTTTTTTATGCGCAGTTTGAAAAAGAGATTCAAAAAAATTACTTAGGGCCGGGAGTGAGTCATTTCCAAAATCGTATATGGCAAGTTGATCTTGTTTAAAATTTGCGCGGACAATGCTATCGCTGCGAATAACTGAATCTGTCAGCAATTTTGAACTGAGTGGAACGCGTTGATAGACTCCCCTTGTTTTTATATCGGACAGTATATCGATACGCTTAAATTTATAGTTACCCAATACAAAAGAAGAATCGGAGATGGATAGCAATACAAGCACAACAACTATTACCAGTACGAGTACAACAGTTTGTCTAAGTTTATTTTTCGATTCCATTATAGCCTATAAATATAAAATGTAAACGAGTGTGAATAAATGTT
>JADLGT010000079.1 GCA_020849195.1 Bacteroidia bacterium | reverse complement strand
TGCCTTGCATTTTGTGTTCCCCTTCCAATGCAAATTGGGCAAACAAAATTTATTTGCTTTTACAGCTAAAAGACTTATATTTGCGGGCTAATTCGTAAAAAATAAAAAGATGGCAAATCACAAGTCGGCAATTAAACGCATACGCACCAACGATTCGAAGCGTTTGAGAAACAGGTATTTTACTAAAACTGCGCGCACAGCAATTAAAGACCTTCGCAGCGAAACCGACAAAAAGAAAGCACAAACACAACTTCCTAAAATTACATCTATGATTGATAAACTTGCAAAGAAAAATGTAATACATAAGAACAAAGCGGCGAATATTAAATCGAAACTTACCCGTTTTGTAAACACTTTGGGTGTAAAAAAATAATTTCACAAATCTACTTTTAACAGGCCTTGCGTAATGTGAGGCCTGTTTTATTTTATCTTTACTCAAGATTGGATTTATTATTTTGAAAAAAGCACTTCTGATTTTTTCTTTAGTTACAATTACTTCTACTCTTTCCTCATTTAAGAGTATTCCCTATTTATTTTTCACATCACCGCCTACTCAAGCCACAATAAATAGCCGAGAAATAATAAACGGCCTGATGAAAGGAATTGAAAATGTAAAAACACTTAAATACGACTTAAAAATTACCGAACGTATAAACGGGCAGTATAAAAATTATGGTTCAAGAATAAAACTTCAGCGTTCGCCCCGCAAAATATATATTTATATCAAAGGTGCCGAAGTATTGTGGGTAGAAGGAGAAAATAATGGGAACGCATTGGTTAATCCGGGAACATTTCCTTATATCGATTTAAATCTCAGTCCTTATGGATCACTTATGAATGCCGATCAGCATCACACCATTCACGAAATAGGTTTTGATTACTTCAAAAGTATTATTGAACACACCATTGAACAGTCGGGCGATAAATTTGATAAGATTTTTTTGTATGGAGGAGAGGAAAAAATAAATGGCCACAGCGCATATAAAATAACCATACTCGACAATGATTTCGCTATGGTTCCGTACATAGTAAAAAAAGGAGAAAACCTTATTACTATTGCTCGCAAATTAAAATTGAGTGAGTACATGATTAAAGAAGCAAATAAAAAAATAAAAAACTATCATGATGTGAAAGAAGGACAACAGATTATTGTACCTAACGCATATGCAAAAATGACTGTTATATACATCGATAAATTGTACTTTGTGCCATTGCTTACACGCGTGTTCGACGATAAAGGGCTCTTCGAGTCCTACGAATACCTCAACCTACAGGTAAATCCTATTATAAGCGACGAGGAATTTACCAAAGATTATAAAGACTATCATTTTTAATAAGGAATTGACAGTCAATTAAATACATTTTATTTTGCTTTGTTTGTAGGCAAGCCGGAGAACATTGGAATAAAGAATTACCTACTTAACGCAAAGCGCCTCCCATTAATTAGCCATTATTACTTGTTCAGTTTCGAAAACCTTTTTATCTTCGCAACCCATTTTGCAAATAGGGTAATATTATTGAACAAATAAATACATAAAACAGTGGATTCAATCAGCTATAAAACGGTTTACAAAAACAACGAGAACGTACAAAAAAACTGGATTTTGGTAGATGCCGAAAATGAAGTTTTGGGGCGCTTGGCCTCCCGTGTTGCCTATGTTCTAAGAGGTAAGCACAAAACATATTTTACACCGCATGTTGATGCCGGCGATAGTGTAGTTATTATTAATGCCGAGAAAATAAAATTAACAGGTAAAAAGCTTACCGAAAAAGAATACATTCGCCACACAGGACACCCCGGAGGGCAGCGCATTACTACGCCCAAAGAGCTTCTACGTACATTCCCCGAACGCGTAATAAAATTGGCTGTTAAACGAATGTTACCTAAAACAAAACTAGGAGATAAAGTTTTCAAAAATTTATTTGTGTATGCCGGAACCCAGCATCCGCACGAAGCACAACAGCCTAAGGCAATTAAACTAACATCAATAAAATAATAATGGAAGTCATCAACACATCAGGACGCAGAAAAACATCCGTAGCACGCATATACGCTTCGCGCGGAAAAGGACAAATAACCGTTAACGGAAAAGATTTTAAAGACTATTTTCCTACCGACATACTTCGTTACAAAGTAACACAGGCCTTAGTTACAGCAAAATCAGAAGACAAGTTCGATATTACAGCTACCATTACCGGAGGAGGACTCACCGGTCAGGCAGAAGCTTTACGCTTAGCAATTGCAAAGGCAATGGTAACTACAGATGAAGCCTTGAAGTTGGCTTTTAAAGCGGATAAACTTTTAACTCGCGATCCACGAATGGTGGAACGAAAAAAATCCGGGCAGAAAAAAGCGCGTAAGCGTTTCCAATTCAGCAAACGTTAAACAGTTATATTATTTACCTATAAAAAGCACAGAATGTCAAGAACAAATTTCAACGAATTACTGGAGGCAGGTGTACACTTTGGTCACTTACGTAGAAAATGGAATCCTGCAATGGCTCCATATATTTTTACAGAAAAAAATGGTATTCATATTATTGACCTGAATAAAACAGTTGCCAAAATAGAAGAAGCTACTACTGCATTGAAGCAAATTGCACGTACCGGAAAAAAAATATTGTTTGTAGCTACTAAAAAACAAGCGAAGGAACTTGTAGCCGAAAAAGTGAAGCGTATCAATATGCCTTACGTTACAGAACGCTGGCCCGGAGGTATGTTAACCAATTTTGCTACAATCAGAAAAGCCATTCGAAAAATGGCTCTAATAGATAAAATGTCGGCTGACGGAACATACAGTAACATTTCAAAAAAAGAGCGGCTAATGATAGCCCGCGAACGCGCAAAACTCGAAACACAGTTGGGTAGTGTGGCCGATTTGACCCGCTTGCCGTCGGCTTTGTTTGTAGTTGATATAATGAAAGAACATATTGCAGTTGCTGAGGCAAAGAGGTTGAATATTCCTACCTATGCAATTGTCGATACCAATTCCGATCCGAACAAAGTAGATCACCCTATACCCGGTAACGATGATGCCGCTTCATCAATTTCCATAATTATGGAAGTGGTTGTAAAAGCCATTGAAGAAGGATTAAACGAACGGAAAATGGATAAAGAAACAGCGGCGGCCGAAGAAAAAGAAAGAGTTGAGACCGAAGAAAAATCTTCGAAGGAGGAAGCTGAAGAGCTTGTAAGCGGATCGGCGAGCTTGAAGAAATACTCTGACGATAATCATTCGGATGGTGTAGCAACGAGACAACGTACCCGTAAAGGAGCATCTGCACCAACGTCTCGTCCAAATCATCCTCCAAGAAAAAAATAATTTACAACTACTGAAAAATCATGTCAACGATTACAGCAACAGAAGTAAACAAACTCCGCCAAATAACAGGAGCCGGAATGATGGACTGCAAAAAAGCCCTCACAGAGTCGGCAGGAGATTTCGATAAAGCAATCGAGTTCCTTCGGAAAAAGGGACAGAAGGTAGCTGCAAGCCGCAGTGATAGAGCTGCAAACGAAGGTGTGGTTATAGCACAAACAACTACCGATAAAAAACGCGGTGTATTGGTTGTAGTGAATTGTGAAACCGATTTTGTTGCTAAGAACGAAGAGTTCACTCAGTTTGTAAAACAAATTGCACAGGTCGCTATCGACAAACAACCCAAATCAGTAGAAGAACTAAAAACGCTTTCTTACAATGGGAATGGCTTAACTATTGCCGATAAAATTACAGAGCAGGTTGGTAAGATTGGAGAAAAAATTGATCTTACTAAATATGAAGTCGTTGAAGCTCCTGTGGTTGGTGTTTACATTCACCCCGGAAATAAATTAGCAACCGTTGTCGGATTTAATAAGTCTGAAGTGAAGGACGAAGTGATGAAAGACATAACTATGCAAGTGGCTGCCATGGCACCGGTAGCTGTTGATAAAACCGACGTAGATCCAAAATTATTAGAGAAAGAATTAGAAATCGCCCGCGATCAGGTGCGTCAAGAAGGTAAGCCCGAAGAAATGGTTGAGAAAATTGCTCAAGGTAAAATCAATAAATTTTATAAAGAATCGACTTTATTGAATCAGGAATTTATTAAAGACGGAAAGAAAACCGTTGCCCAATATCTCAAAGAGTCCGACAGCGGACTCGCAGTTACAGGCTTCAAACGCTTTTCGTTAAGTTAAAAAATTAAAATCCTCCGTTTCGGGGGATTTTTTTTTGAACACACAATTCTAAAATTAAAAGGTAAATGAAAAAATACAAACGCATACTGCTTAAACTTAGCGGTGAAGCTCTGATGGGCGATAAACAATTTGGTATTGACAATAAACGCCTGATGCAATACGCATACGAAATTAAAGAAGTAGCCGAAGCGGGCGTTCAGATTGCTATTGTGATTGGTGGAGGGAATATATTTAGGGGAGTACAGGCCGAGCAAGGTGGCATGGACCGTGTGCATGGCGATTATATGGGTATGTTGGCAACAGTTATTAATAGTATGGCTTTACAGTCGGCTTTAGAAAGTATTGAGATAGATACCCGATTGTTATCAGCAATTAAAATGGAAGAAATATGTGAGCCGTTTATTCGCCGTAAAGCTGTCCGCCATTTGGAAAAAAATCGTGTTGTAATTTTTGGCGCGGGAACCGGAAATCCTTATTTCACAACTGATACTGCAGCTACATTGCGAGCCATTGAAATACAAGCTTCGGTAATTTTAAAAGGTACACGTGTGGACGGAATTTATACAGCCGACCCCGAAAAAGATAAAAGCGCTAAAAAGTACGATACTATTACATTTAATGAAGTCTATCAAAAAGGGCTTGAGGTAATGGATATGACGGCCTTTACACTTTGTAACGAAAACAAACTTCCGATCATTGTTTTTGACATGAACAAACCAGGCAATCTTAAAAAAGTAGTGTTGGGTGAACGTGTTGGAACTTTGGTCGAGTTTTAAACATATACTTTGCATTAGAAGCGTAATGCAAAATCCGAGATAAACAGCTCAACTGTTTTTATACCGAAGGAACTTGATTTTAAGGATTTTGACGTTCGGCATATACGATTCTAAGCCAATTTGGCGGATGAAAAATCCTTAAATTGACTAAGAACCGGTATACTTTAGCTAACTTACTTTATAGAAATGAATGGGTGTAAAAAAATAGTGTCAACTATTTACTTGCATAAAGCATTTCCTTTTTCATTAAAACTCTCACTTGGTTTTATATTGGCTTCTTTTTTTGTTGCGCAAGCCCAACAAAGCAATACACCTTCGGCTAACAAAAATAAATTTTACATATCCTCGGGAGCCGCCTTCTCTACTGTTGATTTAGATCGTGAAGTACACAATATTTCACGTGGAGGAATAGATGTAAGAGCAGGGTTATACTTTAGCAACGATTTGCGGCTTATTGCTGAAGCCGCTTATTGCAGCTATGCTATTAATCCAACCTGGTTAAATGTGCACTCCAGTAATTACGAAATTAACCTGAACTACATAGGAGAAATTGAAGACTCCCGCATTTATTTATACGCTTTGAGTGGAATTAATTTTCAATGTTGGAGAGCAGTGTTTACAGGTATTGATGATGTTTACAGTATGCGAAATTATGTGAATCCTGGCCAGCACTATTCATACAATTGGTGTACGTTAAATGCAGGATTTGGGATAGAAAAAAACTGGGGACACTTCGGGCTATTTGGGGAACTAAAACTTAGAATAAATAAACAAGGATTATACCCCAGTATAAGTGTAATTGATATTGTCTATAACCTGGGCATAAAATATGAATTCGGGATAGCTTTCCGCCGCAAAGAAAAGCTGAATGAATCTGAAATGAAATCGAATGAAAAAATAAAAAGCAAACGATTGTTTGGCACACCTTCCGATCGTTACCATTGGTTTTAAGCGTTTGTCTTTGGAAAAGGCAAAGCGAAGTAACGTTCATCGAATCTTGAGTTTAATGGAGCGAAGCTGTTGTTCATTGGAATTAGTCCGAATACCACGCTACAATCTCTTATTCGAGAAACAAAAACCTTGGTATTATTTTTCCATCTAATTCAACTTTTTCTTCAAACATTTTTTCAGGCCGCACCCACAAATTTTCACCGTCCGGTTGATATAACGCTTTGTATAATACAAGGCGTTCGAGTGTTTCGCTGTGACGCACAATACCAATTACTTCGTACATATTTCCTTTGTAGTGACGGTATTTTCCGGGCTTTATCAAATTGGTATGCGTTTTTGAACAGTTTACAAAAATGGATTATTGTTCCGCTCAAAACCAATTGTTGTTACAGGGCCGTGTCCGGAATAAACAGAAAAGTCGTCGGCAAGTACCATTAGCTTTGTGGTTATACTGTTAATTAATATTTGATGATTGCCGCCCGGTAAATCAGTGCGACCTATGCTGCCGTAAAATAAAACATCGCCGCCGATAATAAATTTTTGTGAATGACTTACAAAGCAAACACTGCCGGGAGAATGTCCTGGTGTAAACAACACTTCCAAAGCCGAGTGCCCGATTTTTACAACATCCCCTTCATTTAAATTGCCGGCCGGTTCGGGAGAGGCTTCGGCATTTAGCCCATATAGTTTAGCAATGGTTTCGAGCGAATTTAAAGCCGGTAAGTCGTTTGCGTTTATCAAAGGCTGTAAACCATATTTTTCAAACACAAATTTATTTCCCACTATGTGGTCGATGTGCCCATGGGTATTCAGTAAAAGTTTTGCGCTAAGTTTTTTTTCGGAAATAAATTTTTCAAGTTCGCGGCGTTCGTCATCGTCGTAACAGCCGGGATCAACAATTGCACATTCGTTGGTTTCGTTGTACAGCACGTATGTGTTTTCTTGGAAAGGTCCAAACGTAAACGATTTTATGTTAATCATAGGACTTTTGGTGGTTTCAGGGCTTCTAAGTTAAGCATTATCGTTTTGAGTTGAACTTTTGCAGTTGAGTTTGCATAATCTCTCAAAAGGACGATGAGGTGCGTGGTTTATGAGGATTAACTCTAATGCACTACTAAAAAAATCCTGTTTTTTTTGCATTAACACCTTGTAATCTAATGCAAAATCCGGCTTGAACTTACAAGGATGTT
>JADLGT010000078.1 GCA_020849195.1 Bacteroidia bacterium | reverse complement strand
TGTACAAAAATAGGGTGCCGCAAAAAACAAAGACAACGTAAGGAGGGTTAGGGCGCAGTCGATTAAGAACATAGGTCTCAAAAGTAGCCGCCGCTGCACACAAAGAGATAAAAATATTGCCAAACAACACAAAATCCGATAGCCCTTTTATTCTTTTCACAGGTTGCAAAGGTAGTAGTCTGCCGTCAAACTCTTAAGTAAATAGTTGACACAAATCTGTGAAATATGTAAGCGCTTTAGTACATTTGTTACCCTCAAAAAAAATCATAAACATGGTAAAGGATAAATTTGTAAACCGTCATAACGGTCCGCGCAAACACGAAGTAGAAAAAATGCTCCGTAAAATCGGATTAAATTCTGTTGATGAGTTAATCAACCAAACTATACCGGATGCAATCCGCTTGAAAAAACCACTCGATATTGCCCCCGCAATGAGTGAGTTCGAATACCTTAAATACCTTAAAAAAATTGGTGCAAAAAATAAAGTGTTCCGTTCATATATTGGATTGGGATATTATGGAACAATAATTCCTGGAGTAACACAACGCAACGTACTTGAAAACCCGGGTTGGTACACTGCATACACGCCTTACCAGGCCGAAATAGCACAAGGCCGCCTCGAAGCGCTGCTCAATTTTCAAACAATGGTAATTGACCTTACCGGTTTGCCCATTGCCAACGCATCATTACTCGACGAAGCTACCGCCGCAGGCGAAGCAATGTATATGTTATACAACAACCGCTCGCGCGAAGCTCAAAAACGAAACGCAGATGTGTTTTTTGTTTCCAACGATGTTTATCCGCAAACACTTGATGTAATTAAAACGCGGGCAATACCATTGGGAATTAAAATAGAAACAGGCGATTGGAAGAATTGTAAGTTCGACGGGAAAATTTATGGAGCTTTAATTCAATACCCCAACACCGATGGCGCTGTTAATGATTATACCGATTTTGTAAAACGCGCCAAAGCTGGCGACGCAACAATTGCAGTTGCAACCGATTTGTTGGCACTTACTCTATTAACTCCTCCCGGCGAATGGGGCGCAGACGTAGTGTTTGGTAACTCGCAACGTTTTGGTGTTCCAATGGGATACGGCGGACCTCATGCTGCATTTTTTGCCGCTAAAGAAGAGTATAAACGTTTATTTCCCGGTCGCATTATTGGTGTTTCTGTTGATGCCCAAGACAACCAAGCTTATCGCATGGCTTTGCAAACACGCGAGCAACACATTCGTCGCGATAAAGCCACATCGAATATATGTACCGCACAGGCACTGTTAGCCATAATGGCAAGTATGTATGCAGTGTATCACGGTCCCGATGGGCTTAAAGGCATAGCAGAACAAGTTCATTTTTCGGCAGCAGCATTAGCCAACGAATTGAAAAAGTTAGGCTGCTCAATCGAACACGATTTATTTTTTGACACGATTAAAATAAAACTACCTTCAGGAGTATCGAATAAGAAGGTAGAAGAAATCGCTTTGAAAAGCGAAATTAATTTCAGATATACTAGCGATAATGCAGTATGTATTGCACTTGATCAAACCATAGGAGTTGAAGATTTGAATACAATTCTTTCTGTTTTCGCTCAGGCAACCGGAAAGACAGCAGGAGTAATAGCCGAAGAAAGTCTCAAACCTCAACTTTCAAATCTCAAATCTACTTTTGCCGAACGCAAATCTTCCTATTTAACGCATCCTGTTTTCAATACCTATCATTCCGAAAGCGAAATGATGCGCTACATAAAACGCTTAGAGAATAAAGATTTGTCGCTCACACACTCAATGATTTCGTTAGGTTCGTGTACCATGAAACTTAATGCCGCTGCCGAATTGTATCCCATTACGTGGCCCGAGTTTGCAAACATTCATCCGTTTACTCCGGTCAACCAAACCGAAGGTTACCAACAAGTGTTCAAAGAACTTGACAGCGATCTTTCAAAAATTACCGGCTTTGCCGGAATGAGTTTCCAGCCGAACTCTGGAGCGCAAGGCGAATATGCAGGATTAATGGTTATTCGTGCGTATCACATTTCAAACGGGCAGGGACACAGAAACATTGCATTGATTCCATCTTCGGCACATGGCACAAATCCGGCCAGTGCAGCACTTGCAGGCATGGATATAGTTGTTGTTAAATGCGATGAATTAGGTAATATTGATGTAAACGACCTAAAAGCAAAAGCCGAACAACACAAAGAAAACCTTTCATGCCTGATGGTTACTTACCCGTCAACACATGGTGTTTATGAAGAGAGCATTAAAAAAATTACTCAGATTATTCACGACAATGGCGGTCAAGTATATATGGATGGAGCGAACATGAATGCGCAGGTAGGTTTAACAAGCCCCGGTAATATTGGAGCCGATGTTTGTCACTTAAATCTTCACAAAACGTTTGCAATACCGCATGGTGGTGGTGGTCCCGGCATGGGACCAATTGGTGTGGCAAAGCACCTTGTACCATTTCTTCCTTCACATGCGGTTATTAAAACCGGTGGAGAAAAGGGAATTTCTGCAGTATCAGCAGCCCCTTGGGGTAGCGCACTCATCCTACTTATTTCTTATGGATACATTAAAATGCTGGGAGCCGAAGGTGTTACCGATGCTACTAAAATGGCAATACTGAATGCAAATTATATGAAAGAAATCCTGAAAGATCATTTCCCTATTTTATATGTTGGCAAAAATAATCGCGTGGCACACGAAATGATTTTAGATTGTAAAGAATTTAAACGCACTACAGGAATTGAAGTAGGTGATATGGCCAAACGTTTGATGGACTTTGGATTTCACGCACCAACGGTTGCCTTCCCTGTACATGATACATTAATGGTTGAACCCACCGAAAGCGAATCGATGTATGAACTGGATCGCTTTTGTGAAGCAATGATAACTATACGCAAAGAAATACAGGAAATTGCCGATGGCAAAACTGATGCCAATGACAATGTGCTTAAAAATGCTCCACATACTGCTAAGTTGGTTATTGCCGGCGAATGGAACCATGGTTACAGTCGCGAAAAAGCAGTTTATCCATTAAAATGGGTAAAGGAAAATAAATTTTGGCCTTCGGTAGGAAGAGTTGACAATGCCCATGGCGACAGAAATTTAATTTGTGCCTGCCCGCCGATTGAGCAATATGCCGAGGAATTTGCATAAAATCAATAAGTTTGACCCTGTTCGGGGATTTAAAATTCGGGCAAATTGAATGGGGAGAAATGTAGTGATAAAATTAACCTTCATTACCATTGTTCGTATGAAAAAAATTGTAGATTTGTAGTTCGTAATAAAACAGGTTTTAAACACTTTTAAAAATAAATTACTATGAAAAAAATTACTTTAATGAGTTTAATGTTTATTGGAGTGTCTGCAATGGCGCAGCGTGTTGCGCCGGCGAATGACATGTTTACTGCAAAAGGACTTCATCCGGTAACGCTTCCTAAAACATCGCTTAACGCTAACGCAATAAACGCAAAAGCGCAACAAAATCTTCAAGCCGGGTTCCACTATTTGTTGGATTGGTCGGGTACAAAGCAGAGTTATAACATTGCTGTAAATGGGGCTGACCCAGGCAATTTCCAAGCCTATACCAATGTAACCTTTATGGATTCTACAGCATTGAGTAGCGATGCGAACGGAACCGGAAATGTTCAAGATATGCGTGCAGGCATGGTGTTCGACCCTAAGTCGCCCTATTACGATCCGAACCAAGGAGGCACACCATTACTAGACAACCTAACTCCATATAAAATAGATACCGTTTTGGTAAACGGTTTTTATAAAAGAAACATGAATATAGACGACACGCTTCTTATAGAAATTTCGTGGGCCGATACAGGTCTTGCCACTGCGTGGACAAGGGTGTATTATGGAAATGGAGCATGGCTAACAGCCCCTAAGATTAGTGCTTCTGCCAGTCATGGAAATATGTCTCATTTAACTGCGCCCAACAAATACTTTTTGAAACATGTACTTAAAGCAATCGATACAGTTACAGTAGGCGTACCCGATCGCTACAAATACTATGTGGTAGTACCAATTCCTGCCGGTGCAGTAAATGTGCCTGCGGGTAATGTGGTTGCTGTAACATGTGTATATGTGCCAGGGGGTGATTATACTCAAGGAGCTATTACATGGCAGTATTCAGGGGGAGCAGTTCCAACAAGCAATGGCTTTGCTGTTGCACTTATGGGGCAAAAAGATCTTGACTACTCAATTAGCAATCAGTTAAGTTATTGGTATGATGGCGTTCCGAATGATCCTACCGGTAACCCGCAGAAAACAAAAAATGGGGCAATGTTTCAGTTCCCTAAAGGAAGATACAACGCATGGACAGCTGCAGACGCGTGGAGAAATACTTGTATGTCAACCAATATGGATTTTTGTTGGAACATTGCAGCAACTATTTCCAATCAGCCGGTTGGTATAAATGAGAAGGCGGCTAATAGCCTTCGCATTGCTCAAAATATGCCGAACCCCTTCAACGATATAACTTATATTCGTTACGAACTTGCCGACAATGCCTACGTAACGCTTGATGTTTATGATATTACAGGAAAAAAAGTTCAGGGTGTAGATCAAGGCAAACAATTTGCCGGCAATCACATCATTACGTTTAATGGCAGCAACCTTGAAGCAGGTGTATATTTCTATACACTTTCTGCAGGAGAAACTCGTGTAACAAAACGTATGACAGTTGTAAAGTAATTTTTCATAGTAGTAATAAAAAATCCCTCTGTAATTACAGAGGGATTTTTTATTTAGGGAGTTCCTGAAAATGAAACTGGTAAAAAAAATGGATAGGTTAACGCTCCTTAATAGATGCGCTGGTCATCACACTACCAACACTTACTGCAAGCGAAAAAAGGCAGATTTGTTTTTTCATTTTAAATTTTTATTGTTCATTGAAGGCACACATTTTTTGTTTTTTTACGGCGCATTAACCTTCACCGTTGTTTTACAACCGTTATTATCTGTAACAATTACGTTATATATTCCCGGACATAGCGCATTCTTGTAGCGTTTATCG
>JADLGT010000077.1 GCA_020849195.1 Bacteroidia bacterium | reverse complement strand
TTTTGCATTAGACGTGCAACGCAAAATGCAAATGTGTTGGGAATATGTTTTGCAAATCCAATGGCAGAATAGCGGTTAAAATAACGAAAGCTGACTACCATCATCAGGCTGTACTTGTGATTGCCGACGAGATTGTTTTGGGGGGGGTACTCGCTTCAGGATATATTTCCATGCGATCTTCTGATTTTACAATAACAGTTTCTACATCGGCAATCGCTTTTTCAATTTCTGAAAGCGTATCGGGTATATTGTTTTCGGCTTTGTATGTACGAGCTTCAATGATTATGCGCTCCATTATATTCAAAAATTCGCCCGCTTTTTCATCCTTCATTTTTTCGGCAAACAAATATTGTTGATGGTTTATGTGCAAGCGTTTCTTTAATTTTTCTTTTGATTCAGAGGCATACAGACTTACCCACTCATCAAAGTTTTTGGTAGCCTGTTGTATTTTATATTCTATGGGGTTCATGCGTTTCGGCTTTTTTCAATTATTTTTATTTGCTCACAATTGTTTGAAAAGTATATGTGTTCGCGAATCGCCATATTTAGTCTTTGTTTGAATTTTCGATGACGGCGATTTCTTCCGGTGTTAATTCATACAACTCGTAAACCAATTGATTTATCTTATTTTCTGCATGTGCTATTTGTTGTTTTAACTGCCCCACACTCAATTGTAGCTTGGTTATTTTCAGTTCTTCATTGAGTTTTAAAAGCAAGTCAACATCTTTTAAAATTTCATCGTGCTTGATTCTTTCATTCTGAGCTGCAAAGTCTATTGAATGAATCGGTATTTTTTCTAAGTATTTGTAAATTAATTGAAATCCATTTTGAATCTGAGTACAATATTGAGAAATTAAATACCATCCAAGTGGTGAATTGAGTATTGCTAGTAAATATTTATCATTCTTTGGGATTATCCAAATTGCATTATTGCAAAAATGCCCTTTTGTATCCCAAATAAAACATGGAGTTACTTGAAATACTTGATAAATAATTTTTGGCTTTTCAAACTCGTCGTAATAGTCACACGCACGTAATTCCCACCAGTAATCACCCATGTCAGTACGTTTTTTCCCCGATGTCTCAAACGGCTTTAAATATGTTGCAACAGATGGATATGTTTCCTGAATCCATTTCCATGGACTTTTAGTGCTATTACTTCTGTGATTGGTAAATCCTTTAGGAAAAAATATCAGAAATTTATCACTCTGTGGATACTGATACCGTTTAATATCTCTACCTGTTAAGAATGGTTTTATTATTTCAGCACATTTTTCATCGTCTTTTATAAGCCTTTTTCTTGTTTCGTTGTCAATAACAAATGCTTCGTTTAATCCGGTTAAAACACCTCTGTAAATTTTTTCATTTACATATTTGCCCAATGGAATACCTTTTGATTTAATTTTATTCAGTAAATTTTGTTCGGCTTCAGAGGTAAGACTCCAACCTTCGTTACTTAAATTCTCCTGATTTACTATGGTTTGTAATTCTTCAACATGATTTCCGAGATTAGAAAACTGTAAGGTTTTTACATTGGCAACTTTAAAATGTTTTACGGGCATGGAATTTCTATAAATCAAAATACAGGGATACGTTGTTGCGCCGTCAAACACAGGCAGGTCGCCAAAATCAGTTATTTCAGTTATGTTAATTTGCTTTAACCACTTACGCAATGGTTCACCATAATTCGCACGCATCCATTTGTTGGCAACAATAATTCCAAAATATCCATCATGCCTAAGCAGAGCTTTTCCTTTCTCAATAAAGTAACTGTACAAATCTGCCATGCCATGAAAAACTCGGTAATGTTTCTCAAAATATTCTTTGTAATCACCAAGCAGTTCCTGCCTTACATAAGGCGGATTACCAATAACAACATCAAAACCACCATTGAGGCCGTATTCCATAGCCGGCTCTTCTACTGTATCGGTAAGTTTACTAAGTAAATCATCCGAAGCGACAGACTGGGACTTAACTTTATTATAATGTGCCTTTAATTCACTTTTTATTGTATCATTTCTTGTTGGTTTGTGTTTAAACACTTCCGGGAATGCCCGCTTCCAATTAAATGGTTTAAGTTTTTTTTCTCCACCGAAGTTTAACTCATCATCAAAATCAATTAAACTGTTCCCGCATTTAATATTGTTATCCAAATCGGGCAACACCCGATCATGGAAAACACTTAACTGCTGTTTAATGGATGCCGCTGTTTCGCCTTCCATGCACTTGAGCAATAAGCTTAGCTTGCTTACTTCAACCGCGTTGCTGTCAATATCAACTCCAAAAATATTATTTACAAGTATTCTTTTTTTCTCAATCGTTGTAAGAACTCCTGTTGGTGAAAGCGGATTGTTTTTATCTTTTTTGTTGAGGTAGCCTTTTTGAATGTACCAATTGGCATGATAATTCAAAATATATTGGAATGCCCCAAGTAGGAATGAGCCACTACCGCATGCGGGATCAACAATTTTTAATTGAGCAATTTCTTTGGGCGATTTGCCGTCAATGAGTTTGCCCACGGTGTTTTTTATAATGTATTCTACAATATATTGCGGTGTGTAAAACACTCCGCCTGCTTTACGCACTTCGGGCTTTTGCTCAATACGTGCGCTATGACCTGCCGTAATACGTATAACTTTTCCGAGAAATTGTTCATAAGCATTTCCGAGAATTTCGACAGGCATAACAGAAAACTCGTATTGACAAACGGGAAAATAGAGTTCGGAAATGATGTGTTTAATTACTTTATCGGGGACTTTAAGCGAAGGGGTAATGGTGTCTTTTTTAAAATCGAACAGGCCGGGATTGTATTTGTCGTCGGCTTGTTTGAATACATCTATCAAATGATTATAGGAGCTGCCTTTTGTCATTACCGCTTTTTGTAACTGTCCGTATTGTTCCACAGCTCGGTCTTCACAAAAGCGCAGAAATATTAAGCGGTCAATAATCTGTTGAACGGCATAGTTTAGTTCTTCTTCGTTTATTTTTTTATTGCTCAACACAATGCTTTTTGCAAGGTAAACGCGCCATTCGTCGAGGCTTGCAACAAAATCTTTGTCGAGAGTTTGAGTTCCTTTTTTAAATGTATCGTTTTGAACAAATTTATCGAAGCGTCCCTTTGCAACGGCATCGCGC
>JADLGT010000076.1 GCA_020849195.1 Bacteroidia bacterium | reverse complement strand
CATTCACTCCAAGCACTATTGTTTTCACGTCGCCGCTGGTTGAGGGGGCAGAAATAATTACTTTTTTTGCGCCTGCTTCTATATGTTTAGATGCCGATACTTTATCTAAGTTACGACCCGTTGATTCAATCACCACATCTACATCCATTGTTTTCCATGGTAAGGCCAAGGGGTCTTTTTCGGCAAACACTTTTAATTTATTTCCGTTTACAATAATGTGTTGATCGTCGGTTGCTATACTCGCACCAATTATTCCATGTACCGAATCATATTTCAGCAAATGAGCAAGCGTTTTGGTATCGGTTAAATCGTTTATGGCTACAACTTCCATATCTGCCCTTTTCAGCAAAGCTCTATATGTTGTACGACCAATGCGCCCAAAACCGTTTATTGCTATTTTTATTTTTTTCATTGCATTTTTTTCAACTATAAAGTAACGGCATTTGATAGTATTTTCGAAGAAAAGAAATGGAATAAGTTTGTAAAGTAGTACAAGTGCTTTCTCTCCAAAAATTATTGAAATGTCATAAAGGCAAACGAGTGTATATCAATAGCAGACATAAACTAATCGAAGTCTTTTATCTTATGACAAAAGACTTCGACCAGACTTTTAAAATAGTATAATTAGTCTTTATTTACCTTTACTGTTCTTCTTTCAACTCCGTTAGTAAGGACTATTATATAAGTGCCTGAAGAAATCGAAACATCAAAATTGAGTTGCTCACGGTGTAAACCCTGTAATCTTCTCTCGTTAGATATAATGGAGGCAATTAACTTACCTGAGATGTCATATAAACCAATGGTAAGCAGCTCATCTTTCACGAGTGTATATTCAATAACGGCATTTGAATGTATAGGGTTAGGATAAACAACAGGAGCCATTTTGGTAAGGCCGGTTTCATTTATACCAACAACTTCACCAATATAACGAGCGAGAGCAAAGCTCGAACCCGATACGCCACCAACTACCATTTTCCCGTCGGTTTGAAGAGCAATAACAAAAGCCGTATCGGCGCTGGATGAAGCAAAGTCGGTAGTTACATTACCACTTGTTCCAAACGAATTGTCGTTAGCTCCAATGGTATTGAACTGCGATAAGCCAAAGTCGCCTCCGTTACCCGATCCTGAACCCACGGCTACCGATTTGCCTGTGGCAAGTACTGCAACACCATTGGCTGCCGAACCACATGTTGAAGTGGCAACGCCCGAAGTTCCGTATCCTGCATCTACTGTTCCGTTGGTATTAAAACGGACGAGGGTAAACTGACTGGCGGAACCGGAATAGCCTGCAGCTATAATTCCTCCATCAGTTTGGATGGCAACAGACTTAACGGCATCGTCGCCCGAAATATCTTTTTTTACGCCTGTGCTGCCTCCAAATGTATTGTCCACAAATCCGGTAGAAGTATATCGCACCAATTGAAAATCTTTATTGGTACCCTGTACATAACCACCCGCAACAATTTTCCCATCGCTTTGAAAAGCAAGAGATGAAATGGAAGCCGCACCCGAAAGCGTTGTAACGGCTTTACCTCCCGAAGCCCAAGAGTCGAGTGTGCCATTGCTCGCTTTGTACGCTATCAAACAAAACTTACCGTTACTGCCTCCTCCTAAAATAATACGACCGTTGCTTGGTACTATTAATATTGCATTGGCAATATCTGTTATTCCGGAAATCGAAGTGTATTGAATACCGCTTGTACCGAATGTAGCATCCAATGCACCTGCAGAGGTATATCTCATCACCGCAAAATCGCTTGCAGCACCAAGTACGGCGTAACCGGCTACCACAATTTTTCCATCGGCTTGTATTGCTACCGCGCGTGCTTCATCATTGCCTCCGGCTACATCGGTCGATACTTTTCCTCCCGACCCAAAAGTTGCATCGAGCGTTCCATTGGAATTGTAGCGGGCAACAGCAAAATCTTTTTTACCTGAGGTAATCGAATATCCTACTGCAACAATTTTTCCATCGGACTGAATGGCGATGGCATTTACCCCCGCTCCCGAAGCAATAGTTGTTGTAACCATGCCGGTTGAGTTGAAGGTTACATCCAATGTGCCCGGTTGGGCTACTATTAATGCAATGTTGAGGGTTAAACAGAATAATGAAGTAACTATCTTTTTCATGAGCGTGTTAGTTTAGTTAATAAAAAAATGTTTAAAATTTAGGGATATGCTATAAACTCATTTGCAAAATTAAAGTATTAGAACATAGTAAACAAAAATTAGAATAAATACCTTTTAGAAATTTTAGAAGCTATTGGCGTAATAATGACTTATTGTTATTTCTGCTTCGCTTGAATAGGTATAGCTTTTGTGTTTGAGTCGTTACCAAGGGTATGGGTTACTTTTCAGTTTTTAAAGTTCCAAAGTTTGTGTGAATAAGTATAATGCAAGGTAGTAGTTCAACAAGAATTAAAAACATACATTTACCCATAAAACCAAACAAACAAACATCATGAAAATAGTTAAATGGATACTAATTGTACTCGGCATAATCATTGTTATACCACTTACCATAGCGTTGTTTACAGCAAAGGAATACTCCTGCGAACGCGAAACAACCATTAACAAACCCAAACAGGTTGTTTTCGATTATATTAAATATCTGAAGAACCAGGATAACTTCAGCAAATGGGCCATGATGGACCCCAAGATGAAAAAGGAATACAGAGGTACTGATGGTACAGTAGGTTTTGTTTCGGCTTGGGACAGCGAAGAGAAGAACGTCGGCAAGGGCGAACAGGAGATTAAAAAAATAGTTGAAGGAGAACGCCTCGATTTTGAACTTCGTTTTTTAAAGCCGTTTGAGGCTACCGACTACGCCTACATGACAACCGAAGCTGTTGGCGAAACCCAAACAAAAGTAAAATGGGGCTTTAACGGGAAGATGATATATCCCATGAACTTCATGCTTTTGTTCATGGATATGGATGCCATGCTTGGGTCTGATCTTCAAACCGGATTAGATAATTTAAAAGGAGTGCTTGAAAAATAAATTTTGACTGAGAAACCTGCTTGAGCCTATTTATCCAATCTTAATTTTATGACCGGGTAATAACACGTAATGGTTACCAATATTATTCAATCGTTTTATTTCTGCAATAGATTTTCCCGTTTTGCGAGATATATCCCATAATGTGTCGCCTTTAACAATGGTGTAATATTTGTTTTCGCTTGCGTGTGTTGCATCATTGTTTTTTGCTGCTTGTGTTTCGGTTTTTACCTCATGCGTTAAGTTTTCTTGTTTTACAACGGGGTTATCATTGCCGGAAATTTTATTTACATAAACCGTAAGGTGTTGTCCGGGTTTAATATAGTTTGATTTAAGATTGTTCCATAATTTAAGATCGTATATGGTACACTTATATCTGTTGGCAATGGTATGAAGATGCTCGCCGCGGCGAACAGTGTGTATTTTCATTACTTCTTGCATTGCCAAAATATCCTGACTGTTGGAAACGCCTTTT
>JADLGT010000075.1 GCA_020849195.1 Bacteroidia bacterium | reverse complement strand
TTTTGCATTAGGCTGCTGCACTTCTAATGCGAAATAATAATTTTACTATGTAATTGTTTACCTTCTTTTTTCAATTCTAAAAAATAAACGCCGGCAGACAAGGCAGAGACGTCTAAGTTTATCTCGACATTTTCATTTGTTTTAATATTTTTCACAACAATCCCGGACAGGTTGTAAATACTTAACTCTCCGTTTCTTAATTCGAATGGTACTGCTATGTTCAAAATCCCATTACTTGGAATGGGATAGATTTTTATTCCATCTTCTTTGTGAATATTATTAATCCCTACGGGGTATGTACTTTCAGCATAACCGATATCCCAGTAATAACCTGCCAATGAGACAATGGTTGCCGTGTCTCTACCTGTGTACCACATTTTTAGTTTGTTGTCAACGCTGTCAAACATTACTCCAGGGTGCGATGCCCAATATCTATCCCATTGGGATTTATTTCCAATTTTCAATACCGGATTTTGTGCTGATTTTGTCCAACTTATCCCATCCGATGACCAGGCATAACCAACTTGAAAGTTTTCTGCCTTCCATTGATCAAGTGCGGAATAAAACATATAGTATGTAGCTCCTATTTTTAATACACTTGGCTCAGCAATACTTGCTGAATCCCAATTTGACTGATCGCCGGCAATTAATACCGGCGATGGGTTTACAGTCCAGTTAATGCCGTTAGGTGAAGTTGCATATCCAATATTTCCTTTGCCGTCAGTTGGCTGCCCATTTATTACAAGGTCGGGTGCAGTGAACCACATTTTGTATATTCCTCCTTCAAAAAGCACACTCGGGCTTGAAAGGAATGTGTTGTACCAATCTGAACTGTTGCCGGGAACCAATACAGGATTTCCGGAATATTTTGTCCAGTTGATGCCGTCCGGAGAGAATGCGTAACCAAATTTATGGTCATTTATAGGCTGGCATCTTGAATGTCTGCCTGCATACCATAATTTGTATCGTTGGTTTGCAGGAGCCACTAAATCTTTGATTACGTAAGGAGTTTCTACTCCGTCATAATCAAAGCTGGTCGAGTCGCTTCCAATATCCAAAACCGGATTGGAAGGATGTTCATTCCAATTGATTCCATTTAACGACCACGCATAACCAATTCTTATATGTGAACAATCATCTGTGCTTGATAGCCAGCCACTCCCCGAATACCACATTTTCAAGGTGTCATTGTCTTTCATTACGATAGCATCTCCAGCCGCCAATCCATTCCAATCCGGGAAAGTAGCACTTCGTGTTAGTACAGGTGTCGGATGCTTTATCCAAACAGTTTGTGCGATTAGTAATACTGGACTAAGAAGTCCAATTAAGGCTATGTTTTTAAAAAATTTTTTTTGAGTCATTTTTTTATTATTAAGTGATTTAGAATTAGTCTGTCAATAGCAAAGCACTAACTACATAAATACTATCTATCCGAATAGTATCCCGATTTTCTTTTTTCTCTTCTGCGTTTACGCAAATCGCGCTTGGCATCTCTAACGGCTTTACGTGTAATACGTTTATTTTCGCGCTGCAACTGCTCGCTTGGTTTCGTTCTCGAACTAAGCGTTTTATTTTCGGGACCGCTTGAACGGCAAGCCGATATAATAAAAATTATAGACAATGTTAAGCAAATGAGATAGCAGTGTTTTAAACTTAACTTCATGTATTCAAATTTAAACTTTTAATACCGATGCTCGATAAAATTTAAACTACCCTCAAATTTTGTACTCCAACTCGACCGGCATTATTCCATACTATTTTCGAAAATATTGTGAACTAAAACTTAGTATCTTTATATGTATTTCTAATCCAATAATAAATGTATTCAGCTAATATTTTCAGAGGAACAGGAGTGGCAATAGTAACTCCGTTCAAAGCAAACGGACAAGTTGATTTTAAAAGTTTAATCCGCATAATCAACCACATCATAAAGGGTAAAGTAGAATATATAGTTGCCTTAGGTACCACAGGCGAATCGGTTACTTTAACTAAAGAGGAAAAGATTGACGTTGTTAACTGCATTATTGATACCGCTAAAAAACGTGTGCCTGTTGTGTTAGGCTTGGGAGGAAACGATACTCGTGAAATTGTAACCGGCTTTAATAGTTTCGACTTTAAAAATATTGCTGCAGTGCTGTCGGTGTCGCCTGCATACAATAAACCCAGCCAACAAGGAATTTTTGAACATTACAAAGTTGTGGCCAAAGAGTCTCCTCGTCCTGTTATACTTTATAACGTTCCAGGCAGAACCGCGTCAAATATCACTTCAGACACCACTTTGCGTATTGCTAATGAAATAAAAAATGTAATCGGAATAAAAGAAGCTTCGGGTAATGTAGAACAATGTATGCGCATTATTAAAAACAAACCAAAAGATTTTTTTGTGGTATCGGGCGACGATGCCATAACCCTTCCGCTTATTGCATGTGGAGCCGATGGAGTTATATCGGTTGTAGCAAACGCATTTCCAAAATTTTCTGAAATGGTACGGCAAGCCTTAAAAGGTAACTTCAATAAAGCACGTGAATTGAACTACAAGCACACCGAAATAATTGAACAACTGTTTGCCGATGGAAATCCGGGCGGAGTGAAGGAGTTTTTAGCTGTATTGGGTTTGTGCGATCCTTATTTTCGACTTCCACTTGTTCGTGTTAACAAACAGGTTCAGGATAAAATAAA
>JADLGT010000074.1 GCA_020849195.1 Bacteroidia bacterium | reverse complement strand
TCTCCATCTATCGAAGTATATAACTCAAACCCCATCTATACCGATAGTATCGGTAGTCGAAAGCCTGTTGAAGGAACAATACCAAGAGGTTTTATGCCTTACCCATATACAAATGATACGACCGGATACGGTGCAGCGGGTCGCGAATTAAAAAATCCGATTGCATTAACACCCGAAGCGCTAAAAGAAGGAGAAGAGTTGTATGGAAAATTTTGTGTTCAATGTCATGGCGCTCAGGGCGGTGGCGATGGACCTGTTGCAGAAAAACTACCGGGCGCACCCCCGGCCTATTCAGGAACATTAAAAAATTTACCCGAAGGAAAAATATTTCACTCGATGACTTATGGCAAAGGCTTAATGGGTTCGCACGCATCGCAGCTAACACAAGAGGAACGATGGAAACTGGTGCATTATGTACAAAAACTTCAGCACATAAACGACAAGCCTGCTGCTTCAGATTCAACTGCAACAGCAAGCTCTGAAACAAAAAAATAGATTTTAAATAATACAATTATAAAAAGCATTATGAATCAAATGTTCACCTTTTCTGATAAAACCAAACGCTTGTGCTACATACTCATGGGTATTGGCATTATAGGGCTGATTTGGGGATACGTAAATGATGGAACTGCTCCCGAGAATATGACGGGACATTATCACCACAATCGTTTTTGGGCCAACTTGTTGGTAAATACATTTTACTTTATGGGAATTAGTTTAGGTGCACTGTTTTTTCTTGCCTTGCAATACGCAGCCGAAGCGGGCTGGGCTACTACTGTTAAACGTGTTATGGAAGCGGTTAGCGGTTATTTACCTGTTGGTTTAGGCTTAATGTTACTTATGCTTGTGCTTGGAGCCATAGGCGTACATCACATGTACGAATGGATGAGTCCGGATATATACAAAGAAGGATCGCCTATGTTTGATGAAATAATTGCGAATAAAAAAGGCTATCTTAATTTTCCTTTTTTCTTTTCTCGTACACTTGCCTATATCTTGGTGTGGGGCTACTATCAGCGTTTGTTCCGCAAACGCTCGTTATTAGCCGACGATGGTGGCGACAACAATTATTTAATTCACTTCAGCAATCAAAAAAGTGCTGCAATATTTTTAGTGTTTTATGGTGTTACTTCTTCTACCTCGGCATGGGATTGGGTAATGTCAATAGATACACATTGGTATAGCACGATGTTCGGATGGTACACGTTTTCCGGAACATGGATAGGCGCACTGACTGTAATAACCCTGTTAGTTCTTTGGTTGCGCCGCAATGGCTCTTTGCAAGAAGTTCAAGAAAGCACTCTTCACGATTTGGGTAAATGGATGTTTGCCGTTAGTTTTTTGTGGAGCTATTTATGGTTTATGCAGTTTATGCTTATTTGGTACACAAATGCTCCTGAAGAGGTGAGTTATTATTTCGACCGAATACACATGTATGGTTATCGTTGGCCCATGTGGATTATGTTCTTCATCAATTTTACATTTCCAATGGTAATGCTTATGTCGCGTGATGCAAAGCGCAATTCGGGCTATCTTATTTTTGTTGGACTGTGTATATTGTTCGGTCATTGGGTTGATACATTTGTAATGGTTATGCCGGCCGAAGTACACGAACACTGGCATATAGGTATTACGGAAATAACTATTGCACTCGGATTTTTAGGATTGTTTTTATTTGTTGTGTTAAAAAATTTAGCGAAAGCTCCGCTAATGGTGAAAAACCACCCGTATTTGGAAGAGAGTAAGCATTTGCATACATAGTTTTTTAAAATTGTTTCGATTGTTTAATTAACTAAAGATCATTTGAATTTGCTACCGAATTGTAAAGAGTTGAAAAAACAGAATGACGAGTGTAGATTGAAGCATATCCGAAGAAGTTTGTGAAATTTAATATTTAAAAATTACAAGTATGATAAAGTTATTGGTTTATGTGGCCATTGTACTGTTGGTTATAACGGTAGCTCAACTCGTAAGAGTGTTTGAACTTGCCGCTGAACTAAAAGAGTCAAAAAGCAATGAAACAAATTACAAAGACTACCGCAATCAGGGTTTTCTTATGTTTGCGTTTCTTTTCGCCTTCCTTGGCTTTTGTCTTTGGCAAACTATAAAATATAAAGATCGTCTTTTACCAATATCGGCATCACAACATGGAGCAGATATTGATTGGCTCATGTGGTTTAATATGTCTCTCATAGGAGTTGTTTTTGTGATACTCAATATTTTATTATTCTATTTTACTTTTAAATACCGCAGTACGCCGAACACCGAGGCTACGTATTTTCCGCATAATAATAAACTTGAGCTTATTTGGACGATTGTTCCGGCCACTGCTTTAGCGGTAATTATTGTTCTTGGCTTGCGTATGTGGAGTACGATTACTGATCCGGCTCAACCCGATGCAATTGTTATTGAACTTTATGCAAAACAATTTGACTGGACAGCCCGCTATGCAGGAAAAGACAATGTACTTGGACATTCGAATTATAAAAACATAGGTGGAGCCAATGCACTTGGAATGGATACGCTCGACGCTGCCGGAATGGACGACTTAGTTGTTCGCAACGAATTTCATGTGCCGGTTGGCAAACAGGTTGAATTTAAAATACATTCACGCGATGTAATACATAGTGCTTTTATGCCTCATTTTCGGATACAAATGAATGCTGTACCCGGAATGACAACATCTATGCACATGACCCCGTCTATTACTACAGACGAAATGCGTAAGCGCCCGGAAGTGATTAAACAAGTGAAAATGATTAATGATATCAGATCTCAAAAAGGAGAAGATCCGTATGAGTTTAATTTCATTTTATTATGCAATAAAATATGTGGAGCATCACATTCAAACATGCAAATGAATGTGGTAGTTGATACGCCCGATCAATACGAGGCATGGTTAGCCAAACAAAAACCGTTTTTAGCTAAAAACTAAAAGCTGATTTAAATTTGTAGTTCAAATTAAAATAATTTTTTATGTCAATGGATAATAACGGACACACCACCCACGATCAAGTACATGCCCATAGCCATGAGCATCATCACGAAGAGTCGTTCATCACTAAATATGTTTTCAGTATGGACCATAAAGTCATTGCACGCCAGTTTTTAATTACGGCTGTAATAATGGCTTTGGTAGGAATGGTTATGTCAACATTATTCAGACTTCAGCTTGCATGGCCCGGGCAGAAATTTTGGCTTATTGAATTTTTATTGGGTGACAAATGGGGAAAAGATGGCATAATTGATCCGAATATGTATTTAGCCTTGGTAACTATTCATGGCACCATCATGGTATTTTTCCTGCTTACGGGAGGATTAAGTGGCACTTTCGCCAATCTACTTATTCCTTATCAAATTGGCGTTCGCGATATGGCTTCCGGATTTCTAAATATGCTTTCCTACTGGTTTTTTCTTTTATCAAGTATATTGATGTTGTGTTCCTTGTTTGTTGAAGGTGGACCTGCCTCATCGGGTTGGACTGTTTATCCGCCGTTAAGCGCCCTTCCACAAGCAATACCCGGATCGGGGACAGGAATGACAATTTGGTTGTTAAGCATGACGGTGTTTGTTGTATCGGCCTTGTTAGGTGGCTTAAATTATGTAATTACTATTTTTAACTTACGCACCAAAGGCATGTCAATGACACGTATGCCACTTACTATTTGGTCGTTTTTAATTACAGCAATAGTTGGAATACTTTCTTTTCCTGTTCTTGTATCGGCTGTTGTTTTACTCCTAATGGATAGAGGATTGGGAACAAGTTTCTATCTGTCGGACATATATATAGGCGGGCAAGCTCTTGAGCAAAGCGGCGGAAGCCCTATTTTATACCAACATTTATTTTGGTTTCTTGGTCATCCGGAAGTATATATTGTGATATTACCTGCATTCGGTATTGCCTCCGAAGTTATTTCAACCAACGCCCGCAAACCCATTTTTGGATACCGCGCCATGATAGGATCGCTGTTGGCTATAGGCTTTCTTTCATTCATTGTATGGGGGCACCACATGTTTGTTACGGGCATGAATCCTTTCCTTGGGTCGGTGTTTGTTTTTACAACATTGCTCATTGCCATTCCTTCTGCCGTTAAAGCATTTAACTACATTACTACACTATGGAAAGGGAATCTTAAACTTACTCCGGCTATGCTATTTGCAATAGGCTTTGTTTCAACATTTGTAACAGGTGGTGTAACCGGTATTATCCTTGCTGACTCTGCATTAGATGTTCCTTTGCACGATACTTATTTTGTTGTGGCGCATTTTCACATAGTTATGGGTGTATCAGCTGTGTTGGGCATGTTTGCAGGCGTATATCACTGGTTCCCTAAAATGTTTTTACGCCACATGAATAAGAAATTGGGTTATCTGCATTTTTGGATAACATTTATTTCCGCTTACGGCGTGTTTTTTCCACAGCACTTTTTAGGATTAGCAGGCGTACCTCGCAGGTACTACACGAATTCCGCCTTCCCCATGTTCGACCACTTGGTGGATATTAACATATTGGTTTCTGTATTTGCGATAACAGGCGCAATAGCTCAATTTATATTTGTGATCAACTTTTTTTACAGCATGTTTCGAGGACCTAAGTCGGAGCAAAATCCTTGGCACAGCAACACCCTGGAATGGACTACCCCAATGGCACACACACATGGCAACTGGCCGGGCGCCCTGCCCGTTGTTAAACGTTGGCCGTATGATTACAGTAAGCCGGGTAAAGAACTTGATTATGTTCCCCAAACAGTTCCACTGGAAGAAGGCGAAGTGGATGGCGGCGGGCATCACTGATTTAGGTAAACCTGTTTCTACAAACCTATAGGACTACTCCATTCTTTAAACACCTTTTTAAGGAAGGGGCGCTAATTTTTTAAACTGAAAATAGATTCGATTATATCCGACTCTTTAACTTCTTCCGCTATTCTTTATTTTTATGGGACTGCAATGATTGAAATTTCACTACTCGCCGTACGGGTCGATAGAAGCCTGTTTGAAAGGGGGATTATGTTAAATTTGTTAGAATGATACAATTGTCGGTTGTAATTATTACGTTTAACGAAGAACGGAACATTGAGCGCTGCATCGATTCAGTAAAAGGTGTTGCTGATGAGATTGTAGTTTTAGATTCATTTTCCACTGATAAAACAGAAGATATTTGCAAAGCAAAAGGAGTGCGATTTGTTCAACATAAATTTGAAGGACACATTGAACAAAAGAGCAAAGCCATTTCTTATGCAATATATCCGTATGTATTATCGCTCGATGCCGATGAAGCCCTTTCTGAACAGCTACAGTCGTCCATTTTAAAAGTTAAACAAAATTGGGAGTACGACGGATATTATATGAATCGTCTCACCAATTACTGCGGACAATGGATTTTTCATACAGGCTGGTATCCGGATAAAAAATTACGCTTGTGGGATTCGCGCAAAGGAAAATGGGCAGGAATAAATCCGCATGATAAATATGAGATGAATGACAAACATGCACAAACCGGATTTTTAAAAGGAGATATATTACATTACAGTTATTATACCATCGAAGAACATTTTAATAAAATAGATTACTTTTCCAACATAGCGGCCAACGCTTTATTCAGCAAGGGGAAGAAGGCAAATCTGTTGAAACGTTTTATAAGCCCGGCCGCAGCTTTTATAAGCGATTATTTTTTAAAAATGGGTTTTAGAGATGGGTATTACGGTTATGTCATCAGTAAAAGTTCAGCCATTGCAGTTTATCGAAAGTATAAGAAACTACACCAATTATATTTAAGCCGATGAATGTTTTACATATATCATCGGAACCCGAGTGGAGGGGAGGCGAACAACAGTTGGCTTATTTGATCGACGAGCTCTACAAAAATCAGGTAAAGCAAAGCGTATTGTGCTTGCACAACTCAGCTATGCATAAGTATTGCCAAACAATGAAAATAGAACATTATACATTTAAAAAATATTTTCTAAATACTTTTTTTATAGCAGGGCAGGTGAATAAATTATGTGTTCAACATAAATTTGATTTATTACATCTGCACGATTCGCACGCACATAATTTAGGTGTGCTTGCCGCCGATCTGTTTTTTAACAACACCCCCATGGTATTAAGTCGAAAAGTGGCATTTCCGATTAGTAAAAATTTATTTTCGAACTACAAATACAATCACAAAAAAATCAGAAAAATTATTTGTGTGTCCGATGCCGTTAAAAATGTGATGGGTCGCGATATTCGAGACAAAACAAAACTTCTTACTCTATATGATTGTGTTGACATCAAAATTTTTGCCGGAGGTAAAACGGGCCTGCTGCGTAGGCAATACGCCATTCCCAATGATGAACTTATTATTGGGAATATTGCCGCACTAACGCCCGAAAAAGATCACCGTACTTTTATTTATTGTGCAGAAAAATTTATTAATGCAGGCTTGCCAGCGAAATTCATTATTGTTGGTACGGGATCAGATAAAAATAAATTGAAAAAAATTGTTGAAGAAAAAAATCTTTCAACTAAAATTATTTTTCATGGCTTTGCCGATGATGTGGCGCCCGTTATTCGAGACTTAGATTTGTTTTTATTTACATCTTCTAAAGAAGGAATGGGCTCCATACTTTTAGCAGCTTTTGCAGCAGGGATTCCGGTAGTTTCAACGGACTGTGGCGGCATACCCGAACTAGTAAAAAACAACGAAACGGGCTTACTGGCACCTGTTGGAGATACTTCTAAGCTGTTTGAAAACATATTGAAGCTTACTCAAAATAATGAACTTAAAGAAAAAATAATTTCGAATGCGTACGCCTTTGTGCAAAATTTTTCGAAAGAGAAAATGGCGAAACAGGTACTTGATGTTTATTGTTCTTTATAGCCCTACGGCAAACTTATCCGTATTGAGATAGGCAATCAAGGCTTTTGCATAATTTTTTTGCGCTTTCATATTCGTCCGGATTGATTCCTGCCCAAATTTTTAAACGTCCGAGCGAATAGAAAATCTCATTTTAAAAACACAAATAAAATGAGTGGTCGTCTTTATCAATCACTACTCCATCTCCAGCACTAGGTCGTCGGTTTCAACCAATGTTGATTCGGACAAACTCACTTTTTTAATTTTACAATCTTTAAGTGCTGTAATGGTGCTTTCCATTTTCATAGCTTCTATTACAAATAGCGGCGCATTTTTTTTCACAATATATCCTTTCTTTAAAAATATTTACGAAAGCATTCCCTGAAGTGGAGCACCTACTTCATTTGAACCCGAAATTTTTCTATTGGGTAGTTTGTCTAGCTTCACCGATAAATCTTTTACCTCTATAGTTCTCGTTTGTCCGTTTAGTTTAAAATAAACAGATCTATTTCCATTTTCATCAGCGTCGGATACATATAAAAGCCGAACAAGAATAGTTTTGCCAGGCCCAATATTTATTATCGACTCCTGATTGTTTTTCATGCCGTATAAAAACTCGGGCGTTGGAATCATGCTCACATTGCCATAAATTTTATAGTGTTTATCGTATTCTTCAAACACTTTAGGATAAAATTTATACGACAAAAAATCAAGAAAGGATAAGTTGTTTCCAAATTTCTCTTTAAACAAAGTAAATTCCATTTCAAAATCAACAGGTTTTAAATGTGCGTTCGGCAAATCGGAATAAGGAATTTCATTTTTTAAAATAATTTTTTGAAGCTCTTTTGGAAATCCTCCGTAAGGTTGACCAATGTCTCCTCTGAAAAAACTTTTC
>JADLGT010000073.1 GCA_020849195.1 Bacteroidia bacterium | reverse complement strand
CCGCCATCGGGGCAATCAAGTTTAGTTTCGTGGTCCATCAACAATACTGTTGAAGCAAAAATACGCGATAACAAAGACAGCATTAACCACGAGAAAAAAATTCACCTCATTGATATGTTTACCATTTCATCGGCCTATAATACGGCCATTCATAGCTTTAAGTGGCAAACAATAAATATGACAGGGCGTACAAAACTTTTCAAATACCTTAATGTAAATTATACAGGAACTCTCGATCCCTATCAAATCGATGACAATGGTGTTCGTGTCGAGAAATTTCAATTCAACAAAAACGGTAATATAGGTAGATTAACAAACTATACATGGGCATTAAGTACCAGCCTGAAAAGCAAAAACAATAATTCAACAAATCAAAATAATAAAACAACTAAGGATGAAACTGATGATATAAATAAACATCCCAACGCCTATGTTGATTTTACTATTCCATGGACGCTAAATATATTTTACAATTTCAGCTATGTAAAGCAAGGTGTCGCGCCTGTTCAAAAAACTCAATCTCTTATGTTTAGCGGAGATGTAAACCTTACGCCAAAATGGAAAATAGGATTCAATTCGGGCTTTGATTTTAAAGCACACCAATTTACGTTTACTCAATTAAACATTTACCGCGACCTCCATTGTTGGGAAATGAAAATTACATGGGTACCTTTTGGCCCGCGCCAAAGTTATATGGTTGATATTAATGTGAAGTCGGCAGTACTGCAAGACTTGAAATTAACAAGAAGGAGAGATTGGTACGATATGCAGTAAAAATTTGATTACATGTCGGTGGCTATTTCGCACTATACACTTGGTTGGTGTACACCCATTCCAGTCTATCGGCGGCTAAGTTGAGATGTAAATGAGCCACACAAAATTTTTTATTGAAATTAATTTCAAACTTTCGTTGTTTGTTTTTTATCAACAGCGTTAAAAGCATTTGCTTTTGTTTGGCAATATGAAAACCGCCGGCCTTACCTAAGGGCAATGTACTGTTCATTAAGCCCGAAGCCACTGTTTTATTTCCAATCATAATTACAAGCGAATCATTTTCGAACCCCGAATCAAAGCCAATAAAAATGCTGTCTCTGTCATTTTGTATTGGTCCCATAATTTCACGCAAGGCTGTGTTTGGAAGTGTGTCGTAAATTATACTTACTGTTCCTTGCCTGTAGTTTTGAGCATACGATGAGGTCGAAAAAAAAGATAAAAGCAAATATACTGTTCGCACTAGGCATATAGCACGAGGTGTTAATTTACGGTTCAATATTTTGTGCAACATCTACCGGATTATTTTATTCGTCGGTAATTTTATTTATGGTATATGCTTTCCACTTTTTTATTACGGCATCCAAGTCTTCCGGCAAATCGGATTCGAAGTAAACTTTTTTTCCGGTTGATGGATGTGCAAAACCTAATGATTTGGCATGAAGCGCATGACGCGGGATAAGTTTAAAACAATTTTCAACAAATTGTTTGTACTTGGTAAATGTAGTGCCTTTTAATATTTTATCGCCGCCATACACCTCATCATTAAAAACCGGATGGCCGGCATATTTCATGTGAGCACGTATTTGGTGTGTACGACCGGTTTCGAGCGTACATTCAATAAGTGTTACGTAACCAAAACGTTCAAGCACTTTGTAATGCGTAATAGCAGTTTTGCCATGTTCCCCATCCGGAAAAACATCCATTTTTTTTCTGTCTTTTAAACTACGACCTATATTTCCTGTAATTGTTCCTTCGTTTTCTTTAAAATCGCCCCAAACCAAAGCCTGATAAGTTCGATCAATAGCATGATTGAAAAAAAATTTCGACAACTTGTGCATAGCTGTTTCCGTTTTAGCAATTACAAGCAAGCCCGATGTGTTTTTGTCGATACGATGAACAAGTCCGGGGCGAATACGCTGATTAATTTCGGGATGCTGCTGAATCGATTTCGCTTTAGCATACGATTGTGGCACAGGCAAGTTTTCGAAATGATACACCAGTGCGTTCATCAAGGTGTCTTTGTAGTTGCCGTATGCGGGATGTACAACCATGCCAGCTTGCTTATTTACAATAATAATATCGGCATCTTCATACACAATAGTTATTGGAATGTTTTGCGGAATAAGTTCTATTTCGCGTGGCGGTTCGGCCAACATAATGGTAATTACATCGCCGGGTTTTACCTTATAGCTCGATTTAACCGGCTTGTTGTTTGCGTGTATAGCATCCGATTCGGCAGCCTGTTGTATTTTGGTGCGTGTAGCATTTTCAATGCGGTTCATCAAAAATTTGTCAATACGCAAAAGCTCCTGCCCTTTGTCAATTACAAAACGGTAGTGTTCAAATAACTCCTGTTCATCTTCAGGTATTTCCTTTGTAGGGGTGGTCATTTATTCAGTGCACAACTAGTATTCGTTTTACAGAAGTGTTGAGGTAATTGTCGGTAAGCTTAAGAAAATATAAGCCTTGTTCAAAGTTGGAAACATCAATGCGCGGAGTAGAAAAATTAGTTGTGCTCCACACCGTTTGTCCATACACATCAACAATAGTTGCATTTAACACAGAATGATTACTGTTGTCGCTTGTTTTAACAGTTATAAATTGTTGCGCAGGATTTGGATATACATCTATATTAAATTGAGAAGCGTTTAGTTGTTCTACACCCACAAATGGAATAGCCTTGCCGAACACAGGTCGTAGTAAAACAGAACCTTTGAAACTGGAAGTTTGCCAAGCGCCGGAAACGTTAATGTATGTATTAGCCTGTGCGTTTGTATTCAAATCAAAACCAACATTAAGCGGATCGGAAGTGCTTTGCAGCCAGCCTATATAGTAAGTACCCGCAGACAACAAAAGTTTTGGATTTGAAATTTTATAAGGGTGAAACGCATTATATCCCGAATCATAAAACGGATACACAACGCTGTCTTTATAAATTATTGAGCCCGGCGAACCTCCATTATTATTCCATACGGCAAGCCTGAAAGGTGTTAAACGCGCATCGGTAATAATAGGGTCGAAGTAAAGCTGAATGGCTTTAAGTGTATCGGCTACATTTAAATTAAATCGTATTGCCAGTTGAGGGTTAGTTCCACTCAAAAAATATCCTGCTTCGGCGGTGCCGTCATCATACGCGTAATAATTATAAAATTTCTGATAGAATCTTACTGTATCATTGTTGTTCTCAAAATCGGGAATTGCCTTTATGTAACTTTCCCAAATAAAAAGTGTACTATCGGTTAAGGGCGGTATGGTGTAAGTTAAAGGCGGCTTGGTGAATGGTGGATAGTTAAGGTATCCAATGGTCGTATAAGGATCAACGTTGTAGCTCGAACCATTATAAGTAGATAGCTGGGTGCCTGTGGCATCTTTAATCTCATAATTGTAAAATGTGTTTTTGGTAACTTTATAATTATTACGAATATATGTTTTTAACGTATCGGTAAGATCCGCAGCGGTAAACTGTTCCCAAGGCATAGCCTGGTAGTTTTTCAATAGCGAAGAAGGGTTGTACACAAAAGCCAAATCTTCAAAAATAGTATCCGATTTATTGCGGCTTTTGTTCAGGTAAACATAATCTATATGCCAATGATCGGCGTTTCCCGAGAGGGTTGCATAATTCTTAAAGCGAAACTGAAAACCATTCTTCAGGTAGGCTGTGTCAACAATAGGAAATATAACGGCATGAAAATTTGTATCGTTATTCGCCGGTACGTAGCCTTTATGCGACCATATCCAATCCCATGTACCTGTTGATGCGCGCTTAAATTCTAACACCAATGAATCTTTCGATTCGGGCGAATTGCCGCGCCCCATAGCTTGGTAAAAGAAGCTCAAGAAAATTGAATCTACCGGGAAATAACCATTTCCCATTGTGTCGGCAGCTAAATTAATTGGCTTTGATGTAAGGTGGTCGGCTTCGCCGGAACTTGTTGGAGGTGCTGTAAAATTATACGGATAGCCCGTTGAGTCAATCCCGTCGAATGTTGCTACACCTATTGATGGCGGAGCTTTTGGATAGGTACGATTAATAAACACCGAAGTGCCAATCCATTTTGTACTATCGGGATAGACTGTTTCAAGCGAAAAATCGTCTTTAAAAGGGAGCGCAAGTGTATCCGGATTTTGTGCTGACAGTTTAGCTTTGGAATAAGAAGTTTTTACCTGCTGCCATTTTTTTACCACAACCGGGTTGGCGTGCAAATCGGTGAGCGTTTCATGTTGCGCATTACCATTTTGTGCAAACAAAAAAGCAGCAAATACTATGATTAAAATTTTTTTTATCATTCTGTAACTGAAGAGTCGGCAGACTGTTGCACCTGCTCTTTTTTAGTTGTAAAAAACATATCTACGCTGCTACCCATATTCACAGTTGCATCTTTTGTTGGTGCAGGTATTTGCCTGTAAATACGCGCCCTTGTTGAATCAGCATTTGCTTCAAAACGAAGCGCACCTTCGTTCAGCGAAAATTCGGCAAGTTTATCGAGTGCTTCGGCATAAGTGAGACCGATAAGGTTTGGAACCATCACTTTTTCGTCGCTCAAACCTTTACCAACAATCAATTCAACAACTGAACCTTTAGGAACCAGTGTGCCCGGTGCAACTTTTTTCTTTTTAATTAATTGTTCCAGTACACAATTTACACATTGATCGGGTACATAGCGCATCCTGCCTGCTCGAAGGCCATAGCTTTCGAGTATAGATAAGGCTTGTCTCAATGACTTGTCTTTTAGTTTTGGCATACTTACGCGTGGCGGCAATGTTGTGGTAACGTACAAATAGATAGTTCTATTTTCTTTTACATTTATTTTTTTTTCTGGCTCTTGCCGAACAACAGCTCCTTTGGGTGCTTTAGGGTCGTAAACCGAATCGATAATGGTGTAGCGCACCTTTTTGTCTTTTATAAAGTTGTCGAGGTCGGTTATTTTAACACCGGTAAAATCGGGAACTTCTATTAATTCGCCGTGATGGGTATAAGTATCGAGCCATTTTAAAACAGCCCACATTATTACAAACAATAAGGCAAATGAAATGGCAAGGTGCTTGACAAATGTTTTACTTTTAATAAAGTCGAAAAAATTTTTCATTTAATGGTTTTCTCCAAACCTTAAATTTACGCAAGATTTGTCAATTGTCGCTTTTTACGGGCAAAGGCGAAGTCGAGTATTTTATCAATAAACTCGTAAGGTTTGTAGCCGTTTAAAGCCGACTGGTGAAAGATGCAGGTGGCGGGAGTCATGCCGGGTAAAGAATTAACTTCAATAAATATTACTTCTATTTTGCTCGCATTATATATTCTCACAAAAGCATCAATACGTGTGTAGCCGTTAATATTGAGTAGTTTGGCAGCCGAGCCCAAAATTTCTTTTACCTTATTGGAGATTTGCTGCCGCTCCGCAGCATTGTTCGAATATCTTGCCGGGGTTATGTTTTGCCCCTGTCCGGCTAAAAATTTTTCTTCGAGCGACAACACCTCTCCTTCCGACAAGGCTTCCGATGCTTCAAATACTTCATAAACTATATTTTCTTTTTCGTCGTAGCGGGTAAGCATGCCCCCTGTTATTTCGAGGAAGTGTTTCGCATCTTTTTTCGAAATTAGTTCTTCCACCAATATAACCCGTTTCATTGGGAACTCTTCTTTGGGTTTAATGTGCAGCAGTTCCGAAGCTTTCATATCCAAGCCCTCCGTTTTACGGAAAATAAGTTTGGCAAATGCTTCAAACTCTGCTTCAGATTTTATTTTTCGTACTGCCGAACTACATCCATCATCAACAGGTTTGGCAATAAACGGATACTGAATTGTTGATTTTAGTTCTGCTAAAATTTTCGTTTTATTAGTTGTCCAATCTTGTTCGGTTACCAAAAGATGTTTAGCCACAAGGAAACCATTTTGTTTCAACAACTCGTTGGTTCGGTATTTATCTATTGTTACCTGCGAGCTTTCTACGCCCGAACCATTGTAAGGCAAACCAATATTATCGAGGTGCGCCTGTACAGCGCCGTCTTCGCCGGGACGACCATGCAAAGCAATAAACACACAATCAACCATTGCAGCAAGCTCGTTATATGTTAGGCATTTGGGTGCGACTAAACTATTCGATCCGGCATATTTTGTTGTAATGGATGAACATTGGGCAATAATTTCTTTTATCACTTCGTGTACGTAGTAATTATTGATTTTATCTTTTATATCGTCGGCATTATCTTTCAGCAGCAAATTAATTGGCACCTGATACATAATATGCTCCTGTTCGTTGCCCGTAAGAAATACTGGGATAGGTTCATATTTATTTGATGAGGCTAATTTTTCATAAACATTTCTTCCGCTCTCAACCGAAATGTGGCGCTCGGATGAATAGCCACCAAAAATTACTGCCACTCTTACCCTTTGTGCTGCTGCTTTGTGATCGTCGTGAATATTTTTGTCGAGCCGGTCAAGAAGTGAATCGAAAACTCCGCTGTTTTTCGACATGATGATGCGCTGCGCAAGAGAAGTGCGAATAATGTACGTTAAAAACTGAGATGGGTTGAGGCCAATTTCGGCTGCCTGATGAAAGAAGAACGACGAAGGCATCATGCCCGATGTGGTATTCGGATCGTTAAGAAACACCTTACCGTCTTCGCTGATAAACCCATCAATGCGGGCATACACATCAAAATACAAGGCATTAAACAAACGTTCACATTCGGTTCGGATAAGTTGAATCTGATCCTTTGGCAAATCAATCGGCGTAATTTTTCTGGATAATCCGGGTAAGTATTTCGAACGGTAATCAAACAATTCTTTGCCTTTTCGTATTTCGGTTGGAGGAAGCGCAATAGGTTTCCCTGTTTCATTCTGCAATACAATGCAGGAAAACTCTTTTCCTTCTATAAAGCCTTCAACAAGCACAGTGCTTTCGCCGTCTAAGGACTCGAGAACTACGTATTCGTTATTTTTCAAAACATCATTTAATTTTTCTACGAGCTTATCGGGGTGGTAAATAGTATTTTCAATTTCCGAATTCGAATGTTTCATTTTCACGGGCATTCCAATTCCCTCGCGTATATCGGCCAACAGACGTATGTACTCAACCTTTTCGTTAGCGTCCATTGTATTCCAAATGTGCGCTTCAATGGTTCGTACAAAAAATGCCTTTTGAAGAGCCTCAGAAAAATCTTTTTCATTGGGTTGTTGCAAAATGCTAACACCTATCGACGAGCCTTGATTAGCGGGTTTTATTACAAGTGGGAAGCCTGTTACGGATTGGGCTTTATGATAATGCTGCGCAATCGATTCTGTTGTCCATGCTTTACGTTCAATAGTAAAAAAAGCAGGGCTTGTAAAACCGGCGTTCACCATCATTTCTTTTTGTGCTGCTTTATTCATGCCAACGGCAGACGGTAAAATTCCTGAACCCGAATAAGGAATATTCAAATATTCCAACAAACCTTGTATGCGCCCGTCTTCTCCATTTGCACCATGCAAACACAAAAATGCAAAATCCATTATCGACTTCAATTCTGATTGATATATTTTTGTCCCGATTTTTTCTATCAATTCGTCTTGCATCTGAACATTAGCAACAGCAAGGCTTTCGGCATATATTTGAAACTCGCCGGAAGAATTGGGCACAAAATCAACAGGAGGATAAAAGTCGCGAATGCTGCCTTTGTAAATGTATTCCCAATTAAGCAAAATAAAATTTCCGAAACTGTCAACAAAAACAGGAATGGGTTCGAATAACGATTTGTTTAAATTATCGTAAACGGTACGTCCGCCAGCAAAAGAAATTTCGCGCTCTTTAGAAGTGCCTCCAAAAAAGATACCAACTTTAAGTTTCATTGTTCGACAAGTATAGCAACACAAAAATAAGGCGAATGGCTAAAACAGTTCGGTTTAACTCTAATATGTATGAGCAAAAGAATGTTAATAACTATACACAACGCAGATGTTTGTTTTCACAAACCTTTCGTTCTCTTTCCCGCAAAAAAATCTTTTAACAATGTAGCACATTCTTGTTCGAGCACTCCTTTAATTACTTTCGTTTTAGGGTGAAGTAAAGGTTGATGAATTAAAGAATAGCCTCGTTTAGTATCGGCTGCGCCATACACAATTTTGTTGAGCTGTGCCCAAAATGAACCACCGGCACACATTACACAGGGTTCGAGTGTAACGTAAAGCGTACACTCGTTGAGGTATTTACCGCCCAAATAACTTGCTGCCGAAGTAAAAGCCTGCATTTCGGCATGAGCTGTTACATCGTTCAGATGTTCGGTATAGTTGTGTGCTCGGGCTATTATTTTATTGTCGCACACAATAACGGCACCTACGGGTACTTCATCTGCATCGAATGCTTTGTGTGCTTCCTTCAGCGCTTCGCGCATAAAATGCTCGTGAATGTTTTCGTTGGATTTATGCTCAATCATAACAGGTTGTGGATTGGCGAAGCTGATTGTGTTAAGCAAAACTGAAGAAGCAAGTAGGTATAATTTTTATTATACAACATCGGCTATTTACTTCTTCGCTCTTTTATACACCTTCATTTTCTCTTTTGTAAATAGGTTTGCTGTATATTTTTCGTAGAGTTCAAATAAAAATTCTATTCTGCTTGCTTCGTTTGTAAACGATTGCGAACGGTAAGCTAAATCGACAGATTTGTTTAACTCGTTATGGGCTTTTACCAACTCTTTTGGCATTGCCCAAGGGTTGTATAAATCAGAGAGGGAGTTTGCTGGATATTTTGCCCTTGCGTCTAAAACTTTTTGTGCTGCTGTTTCTATTGTCTTAATCTGTTTATCGGTTGAGGTTTCTGGCCAAGGATAATTGTTGTAAACAATATCTTTGGAGTAGCGATAGTCACTTTTTAGTCGTCCGCAAATATATTCGACCCAGGCCATGTGCATTGCAGACATTAATATTCCGAAATGATAAATTGTTCCGTTTGGAATAGACATACAAGTGTCGCTCACAATAGAATTTCTATCAAAAAATCCCATAGGTATATATTTTCTATTTTCCGATGACACTCTAGGAATAACGATAAATGTTCCAGGTCTATTCCTGTCACGAAATAAAGATGGTATTTCTGCGAACTTTTGGGTAGAAGGAGCAACACTTTCAAGGCGAAACTTTCTAACCGCTGCAACCCGTTTCAAAACTTCGGGCAATTGTTTCAATTCGCTTGGCTCGGCATCAACAAGCCAAATACACCAGCGTTTTTCGCCATTTAAAAATTCATAAGCAGAAATAAGGGGTTTAATAAATTTTTTGGCTCTCGGTTCTTTTAATAAAAAATCCTTTTTCTCTTCATCCGATAACAACAAATGTCCACCATCTAAAGGCATATTGCCAAAACTCATTTTTGGTACTTTACAAATAGGATTAGAGCTTTTGTTTATCAGTAAGTCTTTTGCATCAACCAAATAAGGGTTAATGTTTCTTGCTTTTATTTCGTGAGCACTACCTGTTATATCTTCATATTCGAAAATAGTTTTGCTGCTTGTATCGTAGTTGGCAAAACCTATAATTACGCAATAGACGGCCGCATTTCCTTTGGCTTCGTTGCTCCATTTAAAAGTGCGATGAGCAAAATGAATTTTTATATTGTATTTGTTTAACAGTTGCCCCCATAAAATACTTGTTTGCTCTCCTTGAACAATTGAGTTGGTAGAAACAAAAGCAACTTTAATTTCGGTACCTTGAATAAATTTTGCTGCCTTAATATACCAACCTGTTACATAGTCTAAAACTCCGCTCCCGTCGGCATTGTCAAACTGTTTTACAATTTGATTTCGTTGACTTTGTTTCATTATTTTAGAACCAATGAAAGGCGGGTTCCCAAGAATGTAATCAAACTTTATTTCTTTTTTGCGTTCAGGTTTTTCTCCTTTATGAACTTCAAATGTTTTTGTTTTAACGTTCAGCGTTTTGTATTCTGCTTTAGATTCTTCTACCAAATAGATGTTAGCATGTTCGGCAGTAATATTTATTTCATTTACCGGGTTCAATAAGCTTTGCCAATCTGTTTCTAAGGCATCAGCATTAACAATTTTTGCAGCTTTATTTAAAGGCAAGCGAACAAAGTATTGTCCAAATTCGTTGCTGATTTTCATATTCATTTGGTGGTCAATCAGCCACATCGCTACTTCGGCAATTCGTGCAGGAAATTCTTCGAATTCAATTCCATAAAACTGATCAACATTTAACCAAAT
>JADLGT010000072.1 GCA_020849195.1 Bacteroidia bacterium | reverse complement strand
TTTTGGTTAATCATGTTCAATCCCTTCGGGGTTGAGATGATTTGTTTGTTTTTTGGTTAATCATGTTCAACCCCTTCGGGGTTGAGGTGAATTGTTTTATTTTGGTTAATCATGTTCAAGCCCTTCGGGGTTGAGGTGAATTGTTTTATTTTGGTTAATCATGTTCAATCCCTTCGGGGTTGAGATGAATTGTTTGTTTTTTGGTTAATCATGTTCAAGCCCTTCGGGTGATTTATAATTTTGTCTTTTAAGTCCGAAGGACTTAAATATATGTAACCTCGTGTGAAACACGAGGAAATAATAAAACAAACCAAGCTCAACCCCGAAGGGGTTGAATATATATTGTTTTGGTTAGTCAAATTCAACCACATTAGAATTGATTAAAATACATTACAAATATTTTTCATCAAATTCAACTCCATGATCAACCAATAGTTTTTTGTATTCATCCATAAAATTAAAATTCTTATGATGTTCTTTTTGATTTTTCACATATTCAATCACACGGTCTTTTTCTTTGATAGAATAAGTAAATGCTCCATATCCATCTGACCATCCATCGAAATCCGGAAATTTTTCTGAACTTTTCATCCATGCGTTGCTGGCTATTTTAATATCTTTTACAAGATCAGCCAATGATACAGAAGGGTGTAAATCGCAAACAATATGCAAGTGGTTACTAACTCCATTTATTCGGAATAACATACATTTATTGTTTTTAACTATCCCTGTGATGTATTTATAAAGTTCATCACAATGCTTTTCTGAAATAGTATTTTTTCCTGACTTCGTTCTGAAAACAATCTGATAAAGTATTTGTCGGTAGCTGCTCATATTTAATAAAAAATAATTGGTTCATGAAAAGAGTTTAACTGTCCAAAAAAGCTGTCAGTGGGCTACTTGCCTCAGCAAAATTTGTAGGGTGAGCCAACTTAGCTTCATAAGCCATACGTCCCGCTTCGACCGATAGTTTAAAAGCTTTAGCCATTTTAATGGGGTTGTTAGAAACTGCGATTGCGGTATTTACCAGTACAGCATCAGCTCCCAACTCCATTGCTTTTGCGGCATGTGATGGACTGCCAATACCCGCATCAATTATTACAGGCACTTTACTTTGTTCGATAATGATTTCTAAAAATGTTTTTGTTTTCAACCCTTTGTTGCTTCCAATAGGGGCACCCAAAGGCATTACAGCCGAAGCGCCAACTTCTTCCAATCGTTTACATAAAACAGGATCGGCATGAATGTAAGGCAGAACGATGAAGCCGAGTTTAGTAAGTTCTTCCGTTGCTTTTAGTGTTTCAATAGGGTCGGGCATAAGGTATTTCGGGTCGGGGTGAATTTCAAGTTTTAGCCAGTTGGTTTGAAATGCTTCGCGTGCCATTTGTGCTGCAAATACAGCCTCTTTAGCGGTACGCACGCCCGAAGTGTTTGGCAGCAGGTTGAATTGCGGATGATTGAGATGAAGTAAAATGTCATCCTCTTTTCCTGTCATATCAACGCGCTTCATAGCCACTGTAACAAGTTCAGAACCTGAGGCAATCAATGCTTCTTCCATTTGTTTGGAAGAGTTGAATTTACCTGTTCCGGTAAATAATCTAGAATTAAATTTTTTATCTCCAATTGTCAGCATGCTCTTTGTTTTGTTTGAATTGTTTTTCAATCGTATCAATAAATTCTTTTGTAGCTTTTTCAATATTGCCCGATGAGGAAATTGCTGATGAAATAGCAACACCATACACGCCGGTTTTTATAAGACCAAAAACATCGTGTAGTTTAATTCCTCCAACTGCAATTAAGGGTAGAGTTATTTTTTCGAGTATGCAGTATTTTATTAATTGCTTATAGCCTTCAATTCCGAGTATGGGGCTTAATTTTTCTTTTGTTTTAGTATAATGGTAGGGACCAAGTCCAATGTAGTCAACATTTGATTTTGCAAGTCGTTTAATATCATCAAATGTATTCGCTGTACCTCCAATAATAAAATCATGCCCCAGAATTAACCTTGCTTTTTCAGGCGACATATCGTCTTTGCCTAAGTGTACACCATTTGCGCCCACGTGGTGTGCAATATGTACGTTGTCGTTTATGATGAGTGTTGCGTTGTATTTAGCACACGCCTTTTTTGTTTCTTTTGCAAGATCCATCCATTCATTGTCAGTTTTGTTTTTTACACGTAGTTGAATCCAGTTTGCGCCGCCTTTGCAGGCACCTTCAGCGTCGTTTGGATTAGTGGTAATGAACTGTAGTTTACTTATGCTCTTCATGGTAATGATATCCGATTTGCGATTGGTTGCTTAATAAATAATTTAAAATATATTTTTTAGCCGTTTCACAGGCATCAAACAAGTTTAGTCCTGTAGCGAGGTTTGCCGTAATAGCTGCCGATAGTACGCAGCCTGTTCCGCGTTTCGAATAACTCCCAAGCCTTTCACATTTTAAATAGTGAACAGAATTTTCCGTATAGAGAGTATCGGTTGAATCGAAACCTCCGCCATGCCCTCCCTTGACGAGAACATTGCAAAATTGTGCTAAATATTTTCCGGCATCATCGATTGTTTTTTCCGGAATAAGTAATTTGAGTTCTATAAGGTTTGGTGTAATGATATATATCTGCTTACAAATTTCCTCTAAAATATTTTTATCAATGCCATGGTGAAATTCAGCGCCTGAAGTTGCATTGCAGATGGGGTCCCAAATAATTTTTATTTTACTATTGTATTTTTTTAATGCTGTTACAATTTCAAACAGTATTTCAAAATTTTCTACTAATCCGATTTTTACAAAATCGATAGAAGTATTTTTAATCAGTAGATGAAATTGCTTTAAAATTTCGGAAGTTTGAATCCAGTTTGGTTTTACAAACTCTTCCACATTTTGAAAAGTATTTGCCGTACATACAGCCATGCCGTTCACTTTATGTGCTTCGAATGTTTTTACATCGGCCAACAGTCCGGCACATCCGCTGGGGTCAAATCCTGCTATTGTTAAAACAGTTGGTCTACCAAACATTGTGTTCATTATTATAAATAAACTTCCGAACCTTTTTCTCTGAACTCTTTTGCTTTTTCTTCAAGCCCTTTTGCCAAACTTTCGTTTTGATCTATATCCAATTTGTCTGCATAGTCTCGTACATCCTGCGTTATTTTCATTGAACAGAAATGAGGTCCGCACATTTAACAAAAGTGTGCTGTTTTAGCGCCATCGGCAGGTAATGTTTCATCGTGAAATTCGCGGGCAGTATCGGGGTCGAGCGAGAGGTTAAATTGATCTTCCCACCTAAATTCAAAGCGGGCTTTACTGAGTGCGTTGTCGCGGTATTGAGCTCCCGGATGACCTTTAGCTAAATCGGCGGCATGGGCGGCAATTTTGTAAGCAATCACTCCGTCTTTCACATCCTTTTTATTAGGTAGTCCGAGGTGTTCTTTAGGTGTAACATAACAAAGCATGGCCGTTCCGTACCAACCTATCATTGCGGCTCCAATAGCAGAGGTAATGTGGTCGTAACCGGGGGCTATATCGGTAGTAAGTGGACCAAGTGTGTAAAAAGGGGCTTCACTGCAATGGAGAAGTTGTTTCTCCATGTTTTCTTTAATGAGGTGCATTGGCACATGACCGGGTCCTTCAATCATTACCTGAACATCATGTTTCCATGCAATTTTAGTAAGTTCTCCGAGTGTTTCCAACTCACCAAACTGAGCCGCATCATTAGCATCGGCAATACTTCCGGGTCGCAGACCATCGCCAAGAG
>JADLGT010000071.1 GCA_020849195.1 Bacteroidia bacterium | reverse complement strand
CAATTGACGAAGTGCAGTCAAGAGCTTATGCGTCTGCATTGGTGCTTACCATTATTGTATTATTTATAAGCATAGCTGTTCGGGTTTTGAGTAATCGGTTTTCAATAAATAAAATATAGTTACATGGGTAATCCTAATCTCATTAGTGTCCAGAATTTGAATGTTTATTACGGGAAAGCACATGCCCTTAAAAATATCAATATAAATATTCCCAATAAAAAAATAACTTCATTCATCGGCCCATCCGGTTGCGGAAAAACAACTTTACTTAAAACATTTAATCGTTTACACGACTCATCTATTGAGGTGAAAGTAGAAGGAAAAGTGTTGGTGGATGGAGAAGACATTTATCATCCGAAAGCCGAAGTAACTCACATACGTAAAAAAATGGGATTGCTGTCACAGCGACCTTTTCCGCTGCCCATGTCGATATACGACAACATTGCGTACGGTCCGCGTATTCATGGAAATCGGAACAAGCAAGAACTCGACAAAATAGTTGAACAGCAATTGCGCGATGTAGCACTTTGGGATGAGGTAAAAGATCGTTTAAATACTCCGGCAGCCCGACTTTCAATTGGCCAACAGCAGCGTTTGTGCTTGGCGCGTGGGCTTGCAGTGCAACCCGAAATAATTTTAGGCGACGAGCCTACATCGGCTCTCGACCCCAAGTCAACACAAAAAATTGAAGAACTGTTTGTTCAATTAAAAGACAAATACACCATCGTACTTGTAACTCACATCCTGCGTCAAGCACGCCGTGTGTCGGATTTTATTGCCTTTATTTATAATGGAGAAATAATTGAGTTTGCGCCAACCGAAGAGCTGCTTCTTAATCCAAAAGAGCAACTTACCAAGGAGTATGTGAGAGGCTTTGTAAGTTAAACTCTGATTTTGTAATAGAAGTGTAACACTCTTTTGCAATGACCATCACGGCTTGTGCGCGCAATCCGCCTATCTATATCATCCGGTGCCGAAGTACAAAGTTTTAATAAAGTATAATTTACTTTTTTGATTTCTTTTTTATCTGCATTTTAAACAGCCTTGGCTTTTTGATTCTTTTTGGGTTAAGCGAAAAGAATGGCAAAATATTTTTTTTACTTTTTTTGAAGCGAAGCTTTACCAAACTATTGTAGAATATAGGTTAAAATTTTATTATCCGCTCTTCATCTTTTACCTCGATTGTAACATTTATTGTTTCTTTTGGAAGTAGCCCTTGAATTTTTTCCGGCCATTCTATAAAACAATAAACACCGGAGTAGAGGTATTCTTGGTAACCTATGTCAAACACTTCCGATACATTTTTAATACGGTAAAAATCGAAGTGAAATATTTTTTCATTGTTAGCGGCATTGTACTCATTCACAATCGAAAAAGTAGGGCTCGATGCATTATCACTAACGCCAAGTTCTTTACATAATGCTTTTATAAGCGTGGTTTTACCTGCGCCCATATTTCCGGTTACAGCAAATATTTTGTTTTGAGGGTAGTTAACAAGCAGCATCTTTGCAACATGGTTCATTTCGTTAATTGTTTTAATGCTGATTACTGTCATACGTAAAAATAATTTTAAATAAATGAGCTATCGCAATCAGAATTTATGTCTCACCTTACTTGCTATAATCGAATCTTTGGGATAAAAATTATTTGTGTTGTAATTTTTCCACAACAGCTTATACCTTAAGCATACCGCGGAATCCTCTTGCCCCGTAGTACGACTGTGCCCCATTGTGGTAGGTAAACACTGTATTAAAGCGGCGATCGCAAAACAGTGCCCCTCCAAGTTTTCGTATTTCGGCGGGAGTTTTTATCCAGCTCGATGTTTTTAAATCGTATTCATTTGTTTGCTGCAATTCTCTGTATTGACTTTCGGTTAATAGTTCAATGCCCATAGCAGTTGCTGCATCTATGGCATTATTTTTTGGCTTGTGTTCTTTTCTCGAATGAAGTGCTTCGGCATCGTAACAAAAACTGCGACGTCCGGCCGGCGTTTCGGGCGAACAATCGTAAAAAATGTATTCGCCTGTTTTTGTGTCATAGCCAATAACATCGGGCTCGCCACCGGTTTTTTCCATCTCGTTAAGCGACCACAGTTTTGCTAAATTATTTTTTAGTTTGCCCGCAACCTCTGCCCATTTAATATTTTTGTGGCGGCTCCTGTTTTTTTCAAATCGCTCTTTAAGAACGTCCATCAGATTTTCGGCTTGTGCCGGAGACAGTGTTTTTGTATTTGTAATGCTATTTTTCATACATCTATTTTTTAGATTTTATTTGCTCCCTACTATCGGTCTCTTTGGAGATTTTGAAAACGAATTAGAGAAATCTCGATTAAAAATAATATTTTTTATTACGCTAAAGTATTCTAATTTTCAAGATAAAGATTACATACAAAAAACACTTTAGTTTCCCAATACAATATTTGTTTTGCGGATAAGCGATTTTCGTTTACATTTGTAAGAATTTTAATATGTCTTAAAATTCAAACCCCATGGCTTCCGATTCTTCTAAATTCATAGGTGAAGGTTTCACTTATGACGATGTACTTTTAGTACCCGCCCATTCTGAAACACTACCCCGAGAAACCGATATTTCAACACAGTTTACCCGAAAAATAAAACTAAACGCTCCATTGGTATCGGCAGCAATGGATACTGTAACCGAACATAAAATGGCTATTGCGCTCGCCCAGGAGGGTGGCATAGGAGTATTGCATAAAAACATGACTATTGACGATCAGGCCGATCAGGTGCGAAAAGTAAAGCGATCCGAAAGCGGAATGATTAGCGATCCTGTGGTTTTGAAAGAAACCGCAACGGTTGAGGATGCGCTTAAGTTCATGAAGGAATTTAAAATTGGAGGTATTCCTGTTGTATCAAAAAATCGTGAGTTGGTGGGTATTGTTACTAATCGAGATCTTCGTTTCGAAAAAAATTTAAAAAGACCGGTGCGCGAAGTGATGACCAGTGAGTCAATCATAACCGCCAAGCAGGGCACTAATTTGAAAAAAGCGGAGCAGATTTTACAAAATCATAAAATTGAAAAGTTACCTGTAGTTGATAAAGACAATGTACTTGTGGGTTTGATTACTTACAAAGACATTATTAAAGTAAAAGTAAACCCAAATGCTTGTAAAGATGCGCATGGTCGTTTGCGTGTAGCAGCAGCCGTTGGTGTTACCACTGATGTGTTAAACAGGGTTGCAGCGCTTGTGAAAGCTGAGGTGGATGCAATTATTATCGACACCGCACACGGACATTCTAAAGGGGTAATAGATACGCTTAAAAAAGTAAAATCTGTTTATCCCGATTTACAAGTGGTAGTAGGAAATATTGCCACCGCCGATGCCGCTATCGCTTTAGTAAAGGCAGGAGCCGATGCAGTAAAAGTAGGTATAGGACCGGGCTCCATTTGTACTACCCGAGTTATTGCAGGCGTTGGTGTTCCGCAATTTACAGCAATTGTAGAAGTGGCTAAAGCATTGAAAGGAAAAGGTATTCCCTTAATTG
>JADLGT010000070.1 GCA_020849195.1 Bacteroidia bacterium | reverse complement strand
CAAAATAAACATATGTAAAATCATTTGACCATGTTTGTGTTTTGTTTAATTGAGTACTCAAACAATATAATTGCCTCACACCTATAAGTATGAATGGTTTAATTTTTTTTACTAAAATATTTGCTTTAAAATCCAAATCTATAGCCAGGTTGCTATTCAATTGCTGGTATTCCATTACGTCGCCATTTACTAAGCCGGTAGTTGGGTTAATGTTTGTGCCATAAGGTGGCAAATAAGCGATATTAGTTGCCCGTTGAATATATGAAACTTGAGTTCGCAATTTGAAATTTTTGTTTTTTAACCAATCGCCATATAATCCTACTCCCATATTGGCAATGGGGTCAAAGAGCAGGGGGCTTTTTTCTTGGCTGTATTGAAATGCATTATACGAAGCTACTATCCCATACCCGGAAAGCACTTGGGTATATGTTTTTAACAATGAAAAGCATAAAATAAAAGAGACAATAATACTTTTTTTCATTATTAGTAATACTCTGCGACTTCACCCAAAAGCACATTAAAAGGAGAAAAAAAAATTAATATAATTTGCTTTTTTTTATTGCCCTTCATAGTATATTGTTTTTATATAAACCATTCCCAATTTACGACATAACGATGCCAACTGTTTAATGTTTTTCTTTTAATTGCTTATCGGTATAAAGGCGGTTATGTGCAAACTTTTTATTTTGTTTAAATTCAAGCACTGTTTGTGTTTGGCGTTTGCTTATATCAACTCGCTTATCAACCTTTTCAACCAATTTGTCTTTTCCGTAAATAAACTCTCCGCGCTTAAATGTAGAGGGAACGATCCTATCAGTAAGAAATATAGCTTCCTTGGGGCAAGCATCTTCACACAATCCGCAGAATATGCAGCGAAGCATATTGATTTCGTAAATGCTCGCATATTTTTCTTCGCGGTATAAATTTTCCTCTCCTTTTTTTCGTTCGGAGGCAACCATTGTAATTGCTTCGGCAGGACAGGCAACAGCACAAAGTCCACATGCGGTGCAGCGCTCGGCTCCTGCTTCATCGCGCTTTAAAACATGCTGACCTCTGTAAACCGGGCTAAACGGTCTTTTTACTTCGGGGTAATTTACTGTTGCCTTACGTTTAAAAAAATGGCTGAGCGTAATACGCATTCCTGCTAATATTGCGGGAATATAAATACGCTCTAACAGCGACATTTCTTTTTTTACAACTACTTCCGATCGATTAGTAAGCATTTTAAAAAAGTTAGCAGTTGGTGATTTGCAATTGGCAAAGTTCCAATTTTAATTTTTGTTAATGAGTTTTCCTTTATAATTTTCAGGATTTTCAACCATATGATTAATTAATCTACCGATTTCTTCTGACCTCGACGTAAACTCGTCGTATGTTTTCTTTGTAATGTATTCACAAGCCAAAGAAAAGTCAAGCCATACCTGAGTTTCAGAGTTCTCCATGTCGGCATCTGATACTTTACTGGTAAAATGTGCGCTATAAATTCTTTTTCTATACCCTTCTCCAATATTAGAACATACTGAACGTGATGACTTCCTTATTTGATTTGTAAGTCCGAATTTTTCATCATCCGGAAAATTTTTACTTTCTTTAAAAATATCCATTGACAAAGAAAATGCCTTTTTATAAGCTGTCAAATCTTTAAAACTACCCATTCTTTTTAATATTTTAAATTGGCTCAGACTTTGGCAATCATTGCGAACTGCCCACTGTCTTTTGCCAACTTATTTAATGTAATCTTCCTCCTAAATACATCAACACCCCTGTTAGTGCAATATTAAATAAGGCTAAAGGGATCAAAATTTTCCACCCTAAATTCATCAACTGATCGTATCGGAAACGCGGCAATGTCCAGCGCACCCACATAAAAAAGAAGATGAAGAAAAATAGTTTAGCAAACAAGAATACCGATCCTAAAACGGCTAACACATTTGGGTCGTGTACAAAGCGTCCAACAAACGGCATATTGTATCCGCCAAAATATAAGGTAGAAATTACAGCCGATGAAATAAACATGTTGATGTATTCGGCAAATAAATAAAAGCCAAGTTTCATAGAGCTGTATTCGGTATGATATCCGCCAACCAATTCTGTTTCACATTCGGGCAAATCGAATGGCGCGCGATTGGTTTCGGCAAACGCACACACAATAAATATTAAAAAACCCAGCGGCTGATAAACGATATTCCAATGCCAGCCGGTTTGCATAGCGGCAATGTCGCGCAGACTTAAGGTGCCGGTGTGCATAACTAAAGCGATAATTGCAAGTCCCATTGCCAATTCGTAACTAATCATTTGCGAAGAAGCGCGGATAGCACCAAGCAAAGAATATTTATTGTTCGATGCCCAGCCACCAATCATTATGCCGTAAACACCGATAGATACAACCCCTAACAAGTAAAGAATACCAATGTTTATGTCGGTAATTTGCATGGGATACTGTTGGTCGCCAATGGTTAATGTGCCGCCCCAAGGAATTACAACACCTGTCATACATGCGGTAAACATTGCAAGCGATGGACCAAGTATAAAAAGCCATTTATTAGAAGTGCCGGGAATAATTTCTTCTTTCATAAACATTTTTACGCCGTCGGCAAGCGGTTGAAGTATTCCAAACGGTCCCGCACGATTAGGACCTAAGCGATCTTGAAGAAATGCTGCGATTTTACGTTCGGCATAAGTAGAATACATTGCAACTACCAATGATACGGCGAACACGGCAACAACAAGGATTAGTTTATAAATTAAAAATGCTAACATAAATAATATACAATCAACAATTATTTACTCATTATTCGGGTTTAAAGGACCTTCGCCCAAGTCAACTTTTAAGTGGGCTAATTGTTTTTTATGCTTGTTCGTATCTAATTTTAACGACTGAAGCGATTCATAATGATTCATT
>JADLGT010000069.1 GCA_020849195.1 Bacteroidia bacterium | reverse complement strand
TGCTGTTGCGATGGCTTTAAATGGTCGAAAAAAATTCCTCCAACTCCTCGTGTTTCGTTTCGGTGTCGAATAAAAAAATAATCGTCGGCTTGTTTTTTAAAATCAGGGTAATACGCCGAATCGAATTTATCGCATACTGCTTTTATTTGTCGGTGAAAATAGCGCGCGTCTTCTTCATCAACATAATGAGGCGTAAGATCGATGCCACCACCAAACCATTTCACCCCGTTATCCATTTCAAAATACCTAACATTCATGTGTATAATAGGAACCATTGGGCTTTTCGGATGGATAACAATAGAAAGTCCGGTTGCAAAAAAAGTTGAAGGCGATTTGCTATTCGTTATCGACTCGCTTTTTAAAAAAGCAGGCACAGCACCGTGAACAGCCGAAAAAGCTACACCTCCCTTTTCAATCACATGTCCGTTTTGAATAATGCAAGTGCATCCTCCCCCACCCTCTTGTCGTTCCCATGTATCTTCTGTAAATCCCGCGCCGCCATCCGCATCTTCAAGCGACCGGCAGATGTTTTTCTGCAGTGTTTTAAAATAATCTGCTATAGTTTCTTTGGCCAACATACATCAATCCGCCTTAACAAGCTTGTAGTCTTGGTACATAAGCATATAAACGGCCTTGTTTTCGAAACCACTATCAGGCAATACCTGATAAAATTCAAACGAAGTTTGTAAGCCTTTTTGTTTTACCGAAGCCAGTTTTGACTGAAAGTTGATTCCGTATTTACGCATCATATCGGTATAAAAATAAAATACATCGAAACCGTGAAACACGTATTCGCTCGGGGTTGTTTTGTATTGAGCCGCATATTTACGCACAAACATTTTTACCTGTTCATTATCGTAATCGATAAACGTTGGTGAAGGATAATGAACTTGCAGCTTATTCAGGTAATCAATATCTAAATTGTCAAAATCGCTCCAACTCTGCATGCCATATAATACAATTGGATTTTTTTCGCGCAGCGGATTAAGTTTTGTAATAAAATCGGTTACAAACGACTTATTATTTGATGGCACTATAACGGCTGTTGTTTTTTCGGGTCGAATGTATTTTTCAATGCCTGTAAAACCTTTTAATTCTTTAACCGAGTCGGCTCCCGATTTAAGAAGCAAGCTGTTAGCCTTATTCATAAACAGTTTAGTAAGCGATGCGTCTTTCGGGTTGCCGCTATTAATGACTACAATAGTTTGACCTTTACACTTTTCAGCTACATACTCGGCCATTCGCTCGGCTTGTGTTGTTTGCGAAGCGGTTACTTTGCTTACATACGGATTGTTGAATAAAATTTTATTTTGTTGAGACAATGGCGATGAAATAAAAATTTGATTTTCTTTCGCATATTTTGAAAAGGGGACAAAATTAGAGCTATACAAAGGACCAACGATCAAATCCATTTTATGGAGTTCGTTCTTTTTTAATATTTCGGGTAATGGCATCGAATCATTCTCATTAACATCGTACACAAATAATTTCGCATTCAATCCGGTTTTTTTTAGCGAATCGAGCGCCAGTTGAGCTCCTTGATAAAAAGCTATGGCAATTTCAGTGCTTATAGGTATAGTCGCATCTCCCTGAACTACTTTAGCTACATCTAAATCGTTTGTTTCTGACAGATGAAATGGAAGGAATAATGCAATGTTAAAATTATTTAAACGATTACTTGTGTCGGTTTTTAAAACTGTATGTTCGGGCAATGTATTGCTGTTTTCCGGCTCATATTCACTTGCTTTTTGAACATCTGCACGAGGCAATTGCGGATTACTTATAATATGCGGCTGATTTTCGGATTTCTTTTCTTTTAATTTTTCTTTTTCACTCGTTTTTTCTTCTCTGTCTGTTTTATTTTTTGACTGTAATTTACCAATGGGTATTTTAACTACTTGATTTATTTTAAGACCATCTTTTAACTCGGGATTAATTTTTTTCAAGTCATCAATGCTCAGCGAATAGGTTTTTGAGAGTGAATACATCGTTTCGCCTTGCTGTACGTGATGGAAATGATATTTAGCACTATCGGATTTAGTAAACAATTCTGTTTTTGATTTTTCTTTTGGCAAGGGAATTTTGAGATTTTGCCCCGGCTTTATTCCGTCAATTGCATCCGGATTCTCTATTACAATATCATTCACTTTAAGTTCATAGGCATGTGCAATGGCATAAAGTGTCTGACCTTTTTCAACAGTATGTATATAGTATTTTTTTCCTTCGATGGTTTCAATCTTCTTCGATCTTTTAATGTCCTGCGCAAGGAGATTGCTTGACACTAAAAATAAAAGAACCAAACATACTAAGCCTGACAATATAGTATTCGTAGAAAGCTTCCGCACAGAAATTTTTTTTGTCATTTGACTGTTTGCTTTCAAGTTCATTTTATTATTCCCATTCAATTGTTGCCGGCGGTTTAGAGCTGATGTCGTACACCACACGGTTAATCCCTTTTACTTTATTAATAATTTCATTTGAAATTTTTCCAAGAAATTCATAGGGCAAATGACACCAATCGGCAGTCATGCCATCGGTTGATGTAACTGCACGTAATGCCACAGCATTTTCATACGTACGCTCGTCGCCCATCACGCCAACCGATTGTACCGGCAAAAATATTGCTCCTGCCTGCCACACATCTTTATACAACCCATCTCGTTTCAGACCATCTATAAATAAGCTATCCACCTCCTGTAATATTTGTACTTTTTGTTTTGTTACCTCTCCAAGTATTCTGATGGCTAATCCGGGCCCGGGAAAAGGATGGCGCTGTAAAATAGCTTCCGCAATGCCGAGTGTTTTACCTACGCGTCGCACTTCGTCTTTAAACAAGGCTTTCAGTGGTTCTACAATATTTAGTTTCATGGTATCGGGCAATCCACCTACATTGTGATGCGATTTAATTGTAGCCGAGGGACCTTTTACCGAAACCGACTCAATTACATCGGGATAAATAGTTCCTTGTGCAAGCCACTTCACATTTTCAATAGTGTTCGATTCACGATCAAACATTTCAATAAAGGAACGTCCAATAATTTTTCGTTTTTTTTCGGGATCAGTAACTCCGGATAGCTGAGAATAAAAATAATCGGCAGCATCAACTCCTTTTATATTAAGCCCCATTTGACGATAAGAATGGAGTACGCTTTCATATTCGTTTTTACGAAGCAAGCCGTTATCAACAAAAATGCAAAAAAGATTTTTTCCAACAGCTTTATGCAAAAGCCCGGCAGCAACCGTAGAATCTACACCACCCGACAGGGCAAGTATGACGCGGTCGTTTCCTAATTTATTTTTCAACTCCGCTACTGTTGTATCGATGAACGAATCGGGTGTCCAATTTTGGTTACACCCGCAAATATCAACAACAAAATTTCTGAGTAGTTGCGCACCTTGTTCGGAGTGATACACTTCCGGATGAAACTGAATTCCAAAAGTTTTTTCTCCCTTAACCTGATAGCCTGCGAATTTCACATCGGCTGTACTTGCAATCACCTCGTATGTTTCCGGAATTTTAGTAATAGTATCCGCATGGCTCATCCACACTTGGGAGCCGAAAGTTATTGATTTGAACAATTCGTTTTTATTGTTCACAAACGAAAGGTTCGCCCGTCCATATTCGCGGTGTTTAGAAGGCAGCACTTCGCCCCCAAATTTTTGGGCCATAAGCTGGGCACCAAAACAAACACCGAGCAAAGGCAGCTTACCCTTAAATGTGTTAAACTCAATGTCGGGCGACTTTGGGTCTCGTACTGAAAAAGGGCTACCCGACAAAATAATTCCTTTTACATTTGAACCAATAGAGGGAAAATGATTGAAAGGGTGAATTTCGCAGTACACATTCAACTCTCTAACCCTGCGTGCAATAAGCTGGGTGTACTGCGAACCAAAATCGAGAATAAGAATGGTTTCCTGCATATACAAACCTACGTGATTTTTTATTTAAAATAACCACAATGTGTAAAAAATTAGGTGCAATAAAAAAGGGCCTAAGGCCGTTTGAAAATAAAAACAAAAGGGTGAACATTTATTCTTTATACCCAATTAGCATGACCATACAACCCACTTTCGTTTTACCGTCTAAGGATTTTGGTATTTCATAATCAATATAATAGGTTCCGGCTTTGGTAGGTTCAAAACTCCAGTGTTTGTCAATGCCATTTTCATTAGCATATATTTTATTCCGCTTTTTAGTGCGCTGATTTTTATCGTAAATATTAAGTTTTACTTCCTCCGAAAACCCCGAAGTACAGAACACCAATTTATACTGTTGCCCGGCAAAGGCGGTAAACTCAACCTCAATCACATGACCTTTCGACGCATCAAAATTAATTTCAGTCAGTGCATAGCTGTCGTACTGATAGGGCGCTATACTTGGCTTACATTCTTTTACAATTTGCCGAGCCTTACATTGAGCAGTGATATTGAATGTGGCGAGGAATAAAACAAGAATGGTCAGTAAATTTATTTTTTTCATGGGTTTATGTTTTAAAAATTTTAATTGCTACATAACAAAATACCAGTAAACACCGAATAAGCCACATAATTATGCAGGTTTGGATGCCACGATGGTTTCATAAAGTTTCCGTTGGAATTTTATTTTTAGTGTGCTTATGGTTTATACACTTACGAACTTTTCTCTTATTTCAGTAATTTTTTTAACAAGATCGGTTGTTTCGGCTTCGGTAAGCTCAACTACTAAGCTCGAATCTTCTTCGATATTTGTTTTGCTTTTTTTAACCGACTCGAAACCATTGTAAACATCAAGTAAGCCCGTCATTTCGGTAACAAGCGATGTGATGCCGGGTTCTTTTGATTCATGCACTTTTAACACATTAATAATTTTAGTAAGTATGGTCATCTGCTCCGAAATCTTATT
>JADLGT010000068.1 GCA_020849195.1 Bacteroidia bacterium | reverse complement strand
TCCATTTTAAAAAATATTCAAGTGTTTGATTTTTATTTTTCAATACATACGTAAGAACCTCTCGCTCCGGGCACCGATCCACGAATAACGAGTAAGTTTTTATCGGCAAAAACTTTTACCACTTCAAGATTAAGAGCCTTTTTCCGGTTACCTCCTGTACGTCCTGCCATACGCATTCCCTTGATAACTCGAGCCCCGGTAGATGAGTTACCCAACGAACCCGGCGCACGCTGGCGGTCGTGCTGACCGTGAGTTTGTCCACCAACACCACTAAAACCATGACGTTTAACAACGCCCTGAAAACCTTTACCCTTCGAAGTGCCGACTACGTCAACGAATTCACCTTCGGCGAAGAGTTCAACAGTAACTCTATCGCCCAAATTCAATGGGTTAGCAAACTCAGCGAACTCAACGAGTTTACGTTTTGGAGTCGTTTTTGCTTTAGTAAAATGACCTTTCATTGCAGCAGAAGTATGCTTTTCCTTTTTTTCGTCGAAAGCTAACTGTACTGACTGATATCCGTCTTTTTCCAAGGTTTTTACTTGCGTTACAACGCAAGGACCGGCTTCAATAACTGTGCATGGGATGTATTTCCCAGAGGCGCTGAATACGCTAGTCATTCCTATTTTTTTACCTATTATTCCAGACATTTTTGTTTATACTTTTTAAATATTGATTATTGATTTTTAACTACACTTTTATTTCAACTTCAACTCCGCTTGGCAACTCAAGTTTCATAAGTGCATCAACTGTTTTTGAAGTTGAGCTGTAAATATCCATGAGTCTTTTATATGAACGCAGTTGAAATTGGTCGCGAGCCTTTTTATTTACGTGAGGGGATTTAAGTACTGTATAAATACGTGTATGTGTTGGCAATGGAATTGGACCACTAACAACAGCACCGGTAGATTTTACAGTTTTCACGATTTTTTCGGCCGATTTATCTACTAAGTTGTAATCGTACGACTTTAATTTAATTCTGATTTTCTGGCTCATAGCTTTTCGATTATAAAGAACGTTTATTAAACTTTTTCTGCTTTTTTTCCTTTTGCTTTTGCGATAACCTCTTCAGAAGTTGCACGAGGTGTTTCGGCATAATGAGAAAACTCCATTGTTGATGTTGCACGACCTGATGTGATTGTACGTAATTGCGTAACGTAACCAAACATTTCGGAAAGCGGAACTTTAGCTTTTACCACTTGTGCGGTTCCTTTCGAATCCATTCCTTCAATTTGTCCGCGGCGTTTGTTAAGGTCTCCTACTACATCGCCCATATTTTGTTCGGGTGTAATTACCTCCACTTTCATGATGGGTTCAAGCAGTACGGGTTTAGCTTTAGGTAATGATTCGCGGAAAGCTGTACGCGCACAAATTTCGAACGAAAGCGCATCTGAGTCAACGTCGTGATAAGAACCATCGTTCAGCACAACCTTCATACTGTTCACGGGATAACCGGCCAATACACCATTTACCATTGCAGCTCTGAAACCTTTTTCAACCGCCGGTATAAATTCTTTTGGAATATTTCCGCCTTTAATTTCATTTATAAATTGTAACTCATCTTTCGACACGTCCCAATCAGAGTCAACCGGTCCAACACTAAAACGTATGTCGGCAAACTTACCACGCCCGCCGGTTTGTTTTTTATAAACCTCTTTATGATCAACTGTTGCATTTAATGCTTCTTTATACGCTACCTGTGGAGGACCTTGATTTACTTCCACTTTAAACTCGCGTTTCAATCTGTCCATTATAATTTCCAAATGAAGTTCTCCCATTCCGCTAATAATTGTTTGTCCGGAATCTTCATCCGTTTTAACGCGGAATGTAGGATCTTCTTCAGCGAGTTTTGCAAGAGACACACCAAGCTTATCGAGGTCGGCTTGGGTTTTTGGTTCAATTGCAACACCAATAACAGGTTCTGGAAAATTCATTGCTTCGAGAACGATTGGATTTTTTTCGTCGCAAAGTGTGTCGCCTGTTTTAATATCTTTAAACCCAACGGCTGCTCCAATATCGCCGGCTTCGATGAACTCGATTGCATTTTGTTTATTGGCATGCATTTGGAAAATACGGGAAATACGTTCTTTGTTTCCGCTGCGTGTATTCAACACATACGAACCTGCATCGAGGCGACCTGAATAAGCGCGGAAAAAACACAGACGACCCACAAAGGGATCGGTAGCAATTTTAAAAGCAAGCGCCGTAAAAGGTTCTTTGGCATCGGGCTTACGTTTTGTTTCTTCTCCAGTGTCAGGGTTTGTGCCAACAATATTTTCTTTATCAAGAGGGCTAGGCATCAGTTCCATTACATAGTCGAGCATGGTTTGAACACCTTTATTTTTAAAAGCAGAGCCACATACCATAGGCACAACTTTATTTGCAATACAAGCTTGACGAAGAGCGGAGAGAATTTCAGCTTCAGAAATAGAATCGGGATTGTCGAAAAATTTCTCCATTAGTTTATCGTCAAACTCGGCGATCGATTCCAATAATTTGGCTCTCCATTCTTTTACCTCATCAGCCATGTCGGCCGGAATAGGAACAACGTTGTAAGTCATTCCTTTATCTTGTTCATTCCAAACAATACCGCGGTTATTGATTAGATCAACTACCCCTTGAAAATTTTCTTCGGCGCCAATTGGTAACTGAAGAGGTATTGGGTTTCCGCCTAAAACTTCTTTCACTTGTTTTACAACATTCAGAAAATCGGCACCCTGACGATCCATTTTATTTACGAAACCGATGCGGGTTACGTTGTAATTGTTTGCCAGACGCCAGTTTGTTTCCGATTGAGGTTCAACCCCGTCAACAGCCGAGAATAAAAATACCAATCCATCAAGAATACGTAATGAGCGGTTTACTTCGACTGTAAAATCAACGTGACCGGGAGTATCAATAATATTTACTTTGTATTTATTATTTCGATAGTTCCAAAAACAAGTTGTTGCGGCAGAAGTAATCGTAATGCCTCGTTCTTGCTCTTGCACCATCCAGTCCATGGTTGCAGCACCATCGTGTACTTCGCCAATTTTATGGTTTACTCCGGTATAATACAATATACGCTCGGTACAGGTGGTCTTTCCTGCATCGATGTGAGCAGCTATTCCAATGTTTCTGGTGAATTTTAAATCGCTCATGCTTTTTATGTTTGCCCTTTACTTATACCTTCTATTAATTAAAACCGAAAATGAGAGAAAGCCTTGTTGGCTTCTGCCATTTTATGTACATCTTCTTTTTTCTTGAATGCTGCACCTTCTTCTTTTGCAGCAGAAATTATTTCGGCAGCAAGTTTATTCTCCATTGATTTTTCATTGCGTGCACGCGAATATTCTATTAACCATTTCATAGCCATCGACAAACGTCTTTCGGGACGAATCTCCGTAGGGATTTGAAATGTAGCCCCTCCCACTCTTCGACTGCGTACCTCAACGGTTGGAGTTACATTTGACAATGCTTTTTTCCATGTTTCCAAACCATCTTGTTGTGTTTTTTGCTGTACAATTTCAAAAGCATTGTAGAAAATTCTGTAAGAGGTTTCTTTCTTTCCGCTGTACATCATGTTATTCACAAAACGTGAAACAAGCACATCCTTGAATTTAGGATCGGGCAACACGTGTCTTTTTTTGGCTTTGGTCTTTCTCATTTAATTATTCTGATAGTGTTTATACTTATGCTTCTTTTTTAGCAGCAGGTGCAGCCTTTCCGCCTTTAGGTTTTTTCGTCCCGTATTTCGACCGACGTTGATTTCTGCCTTCAACACCCGCCGTGTCAAGTGCTCCGCGCACTATGTGATAACGAACACCCGGCAGATCTTTTACACGACCACCACGAATCAAAACAATTGAGTGTTCTTGCAAATTGTGTCCTTCGCCCGGAATATATGCTATTACTTCCACCTTGTTGGTGAGCCTTACTTTAGCTACTTTACGCATAGCCGAGTTTGGTTTTTTAGGAGTGGTAGTGTAAACGCGGGTACAAACTCCACGCTTTTGTGGAGCGGAGTTTAATGCAGCCGACTTACTTCTGTTGGAAGCTTTGAAACGTCCTTTGCGAACTAATTGCTGAATGGTTGGCATGTTTTGTTTTTAGTTAAAATACCTATGTTTTATTATGGTTTTACCAATAAAAAAAGCCTCCCTATTTTTAGGGGGACGGCAAAGGTATGAAAAATAATTACAAACAAGCCTTTGTTTGTAATTATTTCAAAGAAAAATAAAGGATTTTAAAAGGTGTCGGAACAAATGAATAAAAATAAATCACTTAAAGATTAGCTCACAAATTTTTATATTGTCCTGATTATTAGTATTTTATATTTATTCTGCAACTATCCTAAAAATTTTCGAATAATCCATAGAATTGCACTTAACAAAAAACTTATCAACAACATGGTAGTGAGTGGTATGTATATTTTAACATTACCTTTTTCAATATTTATGTCTCCGGGTAATTTCCCAAACCAACTCAACTTATTTCCGAATAACCAAAACATTAGTCCTGCAACCAAAATGATACATCCAAAAACAATTAAATATTTTCCTAAAGTTTGCATTTTGTAAAAACACAAATGTAGTAATGGTAAACGGATTAGGCGTGAATAAGAGTCTATTAAAATTTTATTTCAATTACGGTTTTTTTATCACAGTTTTAATTTTTAAGACTATTTATTTTATTAACAAAATCGGCTTAGGCAGTAATTAACGTTAATTTTATACGCACAAATGAAAACCGAAAATTATTTAGATGAATTAAATCCGGTGCAACGACAAGCTGTTGAGTGTACCGAAGGACCCGTAATGATTATTGCCGGTGCAGGTTCGGGTAAAACTCGTGTACTTACTTACCGTGTTGCACACCTCATTCAAAAAGGGGTTGATCCGTTTAATATCCTTGCGCTTACATTTACTAACAAGGCTGCCCGTGAAATGAAAGAGCGTATTTCGAAAATTGCAGGCAATGATGCACGAAATTTATGGATGGGAACTTTCCATTCGGTTTTTGCAAAAATACTACGCGTTGAAGCTGACAAAATCGGGTATCCGAAAAACTTTACAATTTACGATACGGAAGATTCGAAGAACTTGTTGAAAGATATTATAAAAGAATTTGGGCTTAACGATAAAGTTTACAAGCCGGCATTGGTATATAATCGCATTTCGGCAGCAAAAAATATGCTTATTTCAGCGCAAGCTTACACAAACAACGAACGAATAATAAACGAAGATACCCAGAGTGCTAAGCCGCGAATGAGTGATATTTACACTAAGTACAGCAGCCGATGTTTTAAAGCCGGTGCAATGGATTTTGATGACCTGCTTTTTAAGACCAATATTTTAT
>JADLGT010000067.1 GCA_020849195.1 Bacteroidia bacterium | reverse complement strand
TTGTTTTTTTTCGTACAAACACACATCAAATTTAGCGTTGAGGCACCCAAATTTCAAAATCACCTCACGTTCTACAAGCCTTTCAGAGGGTTTTTGATCATTTTTATATAAAGTGCGGAAAACAGGAGCAAACAATCCGAGTTAATTCATGCTTCAGCTATAAAATTTTTTGTTAATTCTTTTGCTCTTCGCACTGAACTCAATATGTTTCAACACTACTCTTTTGTAATTCCTACGTAACGCTATTGGACGGTTACTTCTGATTCGGCTACTTCAAGTTCCTGATTATTTCCGAAATCGAGTACGAGCAGTACAGAATATTTTCCCTTTTCTATTTTTCCGGGTACTACAAATTCAAGGCTTCGCTCCTGCCCTGGAAAAACTACAAATTGTTTTAGAAGCGATTTTTCCACTTTGCCGGTTTTAAGATTATTTATTTCGAGGTACGATTTACAAAACCCCATACCATCGCCGGTATTTTTGGCTTTCATGGAAACAAACTTACTCGAGTCGTTATAAGTAAATTTAAAGGAAGTTATTTCAACTTTATTTATTTTAACGTTGGGCGGGTTTTGGTAAATGTGAACTGCAAATCCGTAAGTTGGAATTACGCCCATCTTTATTTGTTTGTCATCTCCTTTTTCAGGAATTAAAAATCCGCGTTCAATTACCCTGTCAACCATTAACTGTGTCCAACAGGCTCTATAAGCAACATCGGTTTGAGGCATTGATACTGTAACAGCAACTTTTTTCTTTTCGCCGGGTTGTAACTCAACAAGGGTTGGGGCGGCAACAATATAGCTGCTCAATCCATAGGGCGCAATTTGTCCGAACGGAATGGGATGGTTACTTCCTACATTATCCAATGTATAATCCTGAAAAGAAATTTTAAATTTTTCGGGTTTGCGCTGATCGTTAGTGATAGTCAGTTGTATGGTTTCTGTTTTACCCGGTTTGGTATGAAAATACATAGACGAAGGAGCAACAGCCACACCGGCTCCGGTTATAGTGTCTTTGCCTGTTGTTCCCGGTCCGGTTTTATAAATTGGTCCGGTAGCTTTTTTATCATCCGCTGTTTTTGAAGGCTCGGTAGCATTTTGGGAAAAAACAAGTGTTTGGATACTTACTGCAAAAAATAAAATAAAAATTTTCATCGGTATATGTTTTTAGGGTTTTAATTGCTCTGTTTTTTCAATTCTCCTGTCGAGGTAGGGCAAAAGGTATATACTAGTTTCACACATCTCATTATCAAACTACAAAATTATCGGATTACAAACGAAGATACAAAGTTTTACCAATGAAAAACTCATATTTTTATTATCACTACTTCTACTCGCATATTTTTCATACTCTCTGCTATTGTTCTTGCATTAGGGTAAAGCTCTCTGTCGCCTCCCCAGCCCTTGGTTTTAACACGGTTTTCGTCAATCATTTTTTTTATCAAATAATCTTTCACTTCGTCGGCTCTGTATTTCGACAGCTTATGCGCCGTTCCATGAAACGCCCATTTACCGCCCAATTGTTGCCTTCTTTTTTCGCGAGCTATGTAGCGATTGCTGTTGGTATGTCCTTCTATCGAAATAATTGCATCGGGATTAGTTTTCATAAACTGATATAATTTTTCAAGTTCTTTGTTCGACTCCCCTCTTATTACCGGCGTATTGGTATTGAAATAAATATTTTTCAAAATAAAATTTTCGCCGGCTACAAGTGGCTGGAGCGCAATTTCTATTTCGCTTAATTCGCCTTTAATTGCTTTGTAAATATTCATGCTGTGATCGAAATTGCGATAGCCAATAACATTACATTCGACCTTATAGCTTTTTTTCTTTTCTATTAGAATTTCGTATTCACCTGTTGATAGTTTTTTTACCGGAATATGTTTCCCCGTCAATTCATCGGTAATAACAGGCGCATTGTCAATTGGCGATCCTTTCAGTGCGTTAATTATAACGCATTTAACAGGAACAACATTTTTAATGTTGGTCGTAGCATCGTTAGAGGTTTCGGGAGGAGGCGACGTTGTGTTTCCTTTCAGCCATATTTCGGTTTTGGGTAAATTAGATTTATTGTGCTGCATAGCTATGGATTTCTTGGGCACAGTATCTGTTTGTATAATTTGCTTAGCTGTATTGGGTTTTTGTGGAAGTACTTTCGACCCAGGAATTTTTCCAACTGTATCTCTAATTACAGGCAAAGCTGCTTGTGCCTTTAAAAGAGTAGTAGTCGGCGGTGCAGGCGGGAGAATGATATCTTGAGCTTGAATTTTTTCTCGGGGCGAATTTTTTGATTCGCCATTAACATACATCTGATTTGATACATCCACTTTTTTATTAAAATTAACCGTCCCTAATTTTACCGGAAGAGTGTCGGGTGGACAAAGTTTCCGCCCGATTTCTGCCAATGCTTCTTCGTCTTGCAGCTCACTGTAAACTAAATCTTGTTTAGCCAACGAGTCGGGTTTAGTTTTTGGTTTTTGAACTTCAAGTACATACGAATAATCACACGTATTTAAACCAATGATATGACCTTGATCTTTTCCCCATAAATTTTTAATTACCAAATAAACTACTTCGCCGGCCTTTACGGCAACTTTTTTAGTAATTACCAGATTCGATCGGAATGCTTCCGATTGCTCGGTGTCATTGTACTTTCGACTTACGCATATTTCGTTTATACGGGTAAGCTTTTGAGTTGCTTTGGCTTCGCAATAATTCATGTTTGTTACTGATTTGAAAGCAACAAAAGAGTAGCGATCGGTTTCAGCCAAAGGAAAAAGTGTAAAGTCAAAAGAGCAATCCTTTGTAAAAACAATTTTGTACCAATACATTTGCTTTTTCACTTCATCGGCTGCAACTTTCGAACTATAAAACATATCGAAATGCCCGACTACCTCGGCAGGCGATGCCATAATAATTTCGGACACAGAGCCCTGTCCATCATAACTCTTTTTTTGAGCAATGAGGTCTGCTGTTACACACAACATCAACAAAAAAATATATTTTCGTAAACAGGTGGCCATTGCAGGATAAATTTATTGTTATAACAGAATA
>JADLGT010000066.1 GCA_020849195.1 Bacteroidia bacterium | reverse complement strand
TTGCCTTGCACATACCAAAAATAAAAGTACCCAATCAATTAACTTACCTCAAACAAATTAAATTTTCACTCCAATAATAAGTATATCATCTACTTGTTCCAAGCTGCCTGCCCATCTTTTAATGGTATCAATTAGTGCCTGCTTTTGTTCGGCCATTGATTTCGATTGTATCGACAGCAACAATTGTTGAAGTTGTTTGTATTTAAATTTTTTTCCGGCAGGGCCACCAAATTGGTCGGGGTAGCCATCACTGAAAATATAAATCGCGTCGCCCGATTGTAAATCTACTTCATAGTTGGTAAACGAAGGAAAAGTATTTTCGGCAGAGGCGCCAATTGGAGTTTTATCGGCTTTTATTTCGGTAAGTCCTCCGTTGCGAATTAGCCACAATGGATTATAGGCTCCGGCAAATTCGAGCTTTTTGTTTTTTCTATTTATACTACACAAACTAATATCCATACCATCTTTCACCGAATCGTTTTTACTTTTTTGCTTAATTATTTTTGAAAGCCCGCGGTTAAGGTTATTTAAAATTACTGCCGGCTTGGTAAGCCCATGTTCATGCACACATTGGTTAAGCAAATTAAAACCAACAATCGACATGAATGCGCCCGGCACACCATGCCCTGTACAATCAACGGCAGCAATAAGTGTTTGGTTGCCCCATTGTTCGCACCAGTAAAAATCGCCGCTTACAATGTCTTTGGGAAGAAACAGCACAAATGATTCAGGCAAGAGGCTATTCACTTTTTCGTCCGAAGGCAAAATAGCATCCTGTATGCGTTTAGCATAGTTAATGCTATCGGTTATGTTTTTATTTTTTTCTTCAACAATCATTTTTTGCTCATTTATTTGCTGGTAGGCTTCGTTGAGTAAAGTATTTTTTACACGCAAGTTTTCGTGTGCATTTAAACGGTTACTTAAAACCAAGTACGACACTAAACCTGCAGTTAGCAATAAATTGATAAATAAAAATGGATTTATTTGTGGTTCAGGAACAAAATAAAAACCAACTCCTATTGCCGAAAACGAAATGCCAAAAAATAAAAGCAGCGAAAAACTCTCTTTAAAAACTAATGCAATTGCATAAACTATCACCATCATACCCAGGCAGTAATCGCTGGAATATCGATTCATAATAACAAGAAAAATAAAATGAAATGTTAATAGGTAAGATAAAAAGTAGGCAACCGTTACAATTTTTTTGCGAAAGTAATCGTATCTGTACGACAATAGCAGTGCCGCCAGTATTGAAAGTGAAACAAATGCCCTACCCCACAATGGGTCGTAAACATTTGGCCCTACCATGTGGCTAATAAACCAAAACACAAAATAAATTGACGAACCAAGCGCAAATAATTTGCGGTACGATTTTATGTCAGCCGAAGTGGCTTGGGTTTCGAGCATATAGTGGAATTATTTTCTGCATTTAATATCAGAACTCCGCTTTGCCGACATAATTGAAGTAATTGTATATGGAAACATATCTAACTAATCGCTGTGATTTGAGCCTCTCAAATATAACATTTTTAAACTGAGATTATGAAACGGAAAAACATTGGGGAAACAATTTGAAATATGCACTAATAATTAATTGTAATATTCACTTTTGGGTCGGGCATTGAAAATTGTTCGTGCCCATTTACGTTATATGGATAGACGCTATTAAGCCGGTACAAAAATTTTTTAATATTGGTAAAACGTACAGTGCGTTTGTTCTTTTTCATGTAACTGTTAAAAAAATCTTCCCAGTGGCAGATTATTATTTTTTCAGGATTAAGATGGTCAATAATTCCTTCGGGATAATTACTTACATATTCGAACGAGGCCGCCCCCAATATTGCCAAATTAACCGGGTGTTGACTCTTTAACTCAGGCGGCAGCCAACCAAATTTAGGTTGTGCAGCCGAACTCATTATAAAAATTCTGAATTCTATTTTTCCATCTTCTCCTTTTATATCAATTAAAAATGCAAATGGTGTCCCTAACTTCCATTGATTGGCACATGTTGACTGCGATTCTTCTTTGTACTTTTTTACCGGATGAGAGCTTCCTTTGTAAAAGGCAATTTTCTTGTAATGCGGTGCATGGTCGGAACGTATGGGCGTTACAACAATGCTTTTATCACTACCCAAACTATATTGAGTGCTAAGTTGTGTAAAATCGCTAAACCCTGTAGAATCAATATTCACAATATGTTGCTTGTTAATATTTTTTAGGTTAGCTAACATGTTTACGCCCGATTGAGAACAAATTATTTTTGTAGTGGCAGTGTCGGTAAAGTGAGTATATATGTACGGCACATCGAGCATATGATCGTAATGCGAATGAGATACAAAAACGGCTCGCACTCTATCATGTATGGGCAGGTCTTTAAGCCCATATTTTACATTATTAATTTTAGTGTGCATTTTTGAAATAGGAACAAACAAAAAAGATTTGTTTGAAAAATAAGGGTCAATCAAAAGTGCATTTTTATCGGTGCCAATATAGTAGCCGCCACAGCCGAGGTAACGCAAATACAGTTGTTTGTTTTTTCCTGAATCGAATTTCAGTTTGTAGTCGGATGTTTTATGTACAGCAGAAGAAATAGCCGGCGAGCGAACGCCTTTTACATTTCCGCGATTAAACAATCGGTTAACCGATTTTGAACAAGCACCAAAAATAAATGGAAGCAAAAATAATGAAAGGCAATAAGTGAACTTTTTATGCATAGCCTAAAGATAGTGTTCCGGAAAACGATAAGCGAAAATAATTTAATTTAAAGACGCTTCACTCACATCACTAAGATGTTATTCCTCATCCGCTAATTTTTTTTTATAAATCGGCACCGTTGAACATGCCTCTCCGTACATTATACTTTGGGCAACAGGGCGAAGAATACCGGTTAGTTCTACATAAGCCGATTGAGGAACGGGGAGCTTACTGCATCCTTTAATTACAACTCGCTTGCCTGAATAATCGTTAGGATTAATTTTGGAAAGAGCTTCGTGAAACAAAATTGTTTCCAAAAGTTTTAAATCTCCGAATACAATTTTTTTTACGAAGGGTTTAAGTGCAGTAGCTAATAACATATAGGCCCATGTTGGCACTACAGCATCGGCAGTACAGGTTATTGCCACAAATTTATTTTCGTATTTATTCCAATTTTCATTTTTAACAAATTCTCTGAAATCTTTTTCGCGTAAAATTATTTCTTGAAATAAATGTGCTTTAATGTCGAACAAAATACGATCGCCCTTCGGATAATAGTCTTCCAAATTAAATTCGACCAAACCACTTTGAGCAACTTTGTTTATTATTTCCATGCGATAGGTTGCATTAAAATTTAAGAATTGAAAAAGTTTGTTCCGATCTTTAATCTTCGTTGTTCAACCGATTTACATAAAGCCCAGCTCTACCTGAGCTACTTCGCTCATCATTTCTTTTTCCCAGGGCGGTTCGAATGTTAATTCAATTTTTGCTGATTTTATCCCTTCAATATCTCTCAACTTCTGCTCAACATCGGGGGGCAATGTTTCGGCCACGGGACACGAGGGCGATGTTAAGGTCATAATAACTTTTAAATTATTTTCGTCATCAATATTTATTTCGTAGATAAGACCAAGCTCCCATATATCCACAGGAATTTCCGGATCGTAACATGTTTTTATTACGTCGATTATATTTTGAACCAGTTCTGCGTTTTTACCTATTATTATTGCAGCCATAAAATAAATTCAGTGCGTATTTTTCTAACTTGATATTTTCGATTTTAAAGCCAAAGCATCCATTTTCATTTGTTTAATCATATTTACCAAACCATTTGCGCGAGTGGGCGACAAATGCTCTTTCAATCCAATGGCATTAATAAAATTCAATTTAGCATTTATAATTTCGTCGGGTGTGTGATTTGCTAATACGCGTATTACTAATGCCACAAGTCCTTTGGTAATTATTGCATCGCTATCGGCCGAAAAATTTATTTTACCATTAACTATTTCGCTATACAGCCACACTCTGCTTTGGCAGCCGCGAATAAGTTTGTCATCGGTTTTATAAATAGGGTCAATAATTGGGAGCGACTTCCCGAGTTCAATCAAATGCTCATACTTACTTTCCCAGTCCTTACCGAATAATTCAAATTCGTCAATTATTTCTTGTTCTATTTTTTCTATTTCCATTTAATCAAATCCTTCGCGCCACCGGTTATGTGGTTGAAAAAACTAGTTCAACATTTTGATGGCTTTATTTAAAGCATCAATTAATTTTTTTATTTCTTCTTTTGTATTATAAAATGCGAGCGAAACCCGTATCGTTCCCGGAATTTTATAACAGGTCATTAAAGGTTGGGTGCAATGATGTCCTGTTCGCACTGCTATCCCTTGCTTGTCGAGTATAGTTCCTATATCGAAGGGGTGCGCGCCATCAACAAAAAATGAAATTACACTCGCCTTATTTTTTGCCGTTCCGATAAGGCGTAACCCGTTTATTTCCGATAGTTTTTCAGTTGCATATTCCATTAGCTCATGCTCGTATGCGGCTATGGTATCCAATCCGATTTTATTTACATAGTTAATTGCTGCTGCAAGACCAATGCCCCCTTCAATATGCGGAGTGCCGGCCTCAAACTTTAGGGGCAAATCGGCATAAATGGTTTTATTAAACGATACCGATTTGATGGTGCCTCCGCCGGTTCGATAGGGAGGTAATTTGTTCAACCAATTCTCCTTGCCGTACAACACACCCACGCCTGTGGGTCCATATATTTTATGCGCACTAAAACAATAAAAATCACAAGCAATATTTTGCACATCAACCTTCATGTGAGGTACGGCCTGTGCCCCATCGATCAATACACAAGCGTCGACAGCATGAGCCAAAGCCGTAATTTCTTTTACAGGATTTATTGTACCAAGCGTATTCGACACATGGGTTACAGCTACCATTTTGACTTTGTTGCTCAACATACTTTTGAACTCATCCATCTTTAGCTCACCTGCATCGTTAATGGGAATTACTTTTAATGTAGCGCCTGTTTCTTCGCACAACATTTGCCAAGGCAGGATATTGCTGTGGTGTTCCATTTCGCTTACAATAATTTCGTCGCCGGCTTTAATAAATTTTTTTCCAAACGTTGCGGCAACAAGATTGATGGAGTCGGTAGCGCCACAGGTAAAAACTATTTCATGAATATGTTGCGCATTAAGGTGCTTTTGGATAGTTGCTCTGGCCTCTTCGTATTTTGTGGTAATATCCTGACTTAGCTTGTGCACGCCACGGTGTATGTTGGCATTGTCATGCAAATAATAATTAGTTAATGTGTCGATTACAATACGTGGTTTTTGAGCTGTTGCCCCGCTATCGAAATAAATCAGCGGCTGTCCGTTTACCTCTCTCGAAAGTATTGGAAAATCGGAACGTATTTTAGTTACATCTAATTTAATTTTATGTTGAGTCATTGTGTCCATCATTACAGATTCGGGAAGAGGGCTACTGAATTAATTGTTTTTCAATCAGCTTATCAATATGTTCTTTTAGTACATCAATTCGTATTGTATTTATTGCGTCGGAAGCAAAGGCGTAAAGCAGCATACGTTTCGCACTATCGGTACTTAGCCCGCGTGCACGTAAATAAAATAACGCATCTTCGTTCAATTGACCGGTTGACGACCCATGCGAACATTTAACATCATCAGCATATATTTCCAATTCGGGTTTAGTATTAATTGTTGCATCATCGCTCAATAAAATATTTTTTGAGCTTTGGTATGCGTTTATTTTTTGTGCATCGCGGCGCACATAAATTTTTCCGTTAAACACACCTGTCGATTTTCCGCTAAGCACACCTTTGTACAACTGATTACTTTGGCAGTTTGGTTTTTGGTGATCGACAAGTGTGTGATTGTCGATGTGCTGATTGTTTTTAGAAATAAACAAACCATTTAAATGGGTCTCACAATTTTCTGCATCAACAACAATATTCAAATTGTTGCGCACCCAATCTCCGTTTAATGTAACGGTGTTTGTATCGAAGTGCGAGTTTTCTAATTGATAAACCTGAGTTGTATTAATTTGTGCAATTTTCTCGCAGTCGTTTTGAAGTTTATAGTATTGTACTTTTGACTGTTCGGCTACAGAAATTTCGGTTACCATATTTACAACAACGTTTGTTGATAGCTTATACGCATCAAGCGATTCAATGATTTTTATTTCTGCATTTTTTTCAATTATAAATAAATTGCGCGGCTGAATCAGCGAAAGTTCGTTTGCGGTAATAATGTTGATAATGTGTATGGGTTGCTCAACAACTGTATTTTCAGGAACAAAAATAAAAAGACCGTTGGCGTTTAAAGCACTGTTCAGTGCTATAAAGGGGTCTGCATCAACATTAGCATATTTTGCAAAATGTTTTTCAATGTGTGCAGCATGTTTTTCAAACGAAGTTGAAATATCCGATACGATTACACCTTTTGTAAGATTATTGACTGAAGACAATTGTTGCGAATAAAATCCATTGATCAACACTATTTTATTTTGAGTAATACCGGATATATCGAAAGTCTTAGAATCGTCGGCAGTAATTTGCAACGAAGGCAGTTTAGTTGCGAGCGAATAATTGGTTTTAAATAGTTTTTCGGGAAGCGAATATTTATACTCCTCATTTTTTCGGGTTGGAATACCTTGTTTTAAAAAAGCTGCAATGGCATTTTTACGAATAGATTGAATGGATGCGTTACCGGGCAGTTGAGTATGTAACCGGTCAAATAGTTCGGCAAATTTATCACCTGTTTTAATTTTTTCTACTGTAGCGTTCATTTTGTTTGTTACTCTTTTTTCAGTCTTTTGTTTTTTTCAACGTTCCCGAATTTTGATTTGTGCTTTGATTCTTATACACAATCCGGGTTAAACAGCCGGCGCAAGTTCTTTAATCCATTCGTAGCCTTTTTCTTCCAGTTCCATTGCTAATTCTTTTGTACCCGATTTTACAATACGACCGTTGTACAACACATGTACAAAATCGGGTACAATATAATCGAGCAAACGCTGGTAGTGTGTAATTACTACAAAAGCTCTGTTTTTTGCACGGAGCATATTTACGCCGTTGGCTACAATACGCAGGGCATCAATATCAAGTCCGGAATCAGTTTCGTCTAATACGGCAAGCGTAGGTTCCAACATAGCCATCTGAAAAATTTCGTTGCGTTTTTTTTCTCCTCCCGAAAAACCTTCGTTCACCGATCGATTGGCTAAAGAACCTTGCATCTCAACAAGGGCTTGTTTTTCTTTAACTAATTTTAAGAACTCTTTTGTGTCGAGCGGCGGAAGCCCTTTGTATTGGCGAATTTCGGACAAGGCAGTTTTCAAAAAATTTATGTTGCTTACTCCGGGAATTTCTACCGGATATTGAAAGGCTAAAAATAATCCTTCGCGTGCACGGTCTTCGGGCGGCATTTCTAATAAATTTTTTTTGTTGAACAGTACTTGTCCATCCGACACGTCATAATCTTCACGCCCTGCCAACACGTTGCTCAGTGTACTTTTTCCCGATCCGTTCGGTCCCATAATGGCGTGGACTTCGCCGGCTTTTACTTCCAAATTAATGCCTTTGAGGATTTCTTTCCCGGCTATGCCGGCTTTTAAATTTTTTATAGATAACATTTGGTTTTGAATTTAAACTAGTTGAAAAAATTTGAAAAATCTTGGTAGTTGCCGGGGTGAAAATTAACCTCTCTACCCAACACTTCCCTCCAAACTCACCGCCAGTAATTTTTGTGATTCTACGGCAAATTCCATAGGTAGTTGATTTAATACTTCTTTACAATATCCGTTTACAATTAAGCCAATTGCCTTTTCTGTTTCTATGCCCCGCTGATTGCAATAAAAAAGTTGATCTTCTCCTATTTTTGAAGTAGTGGCTTCATGTTCTACAATAGCCGATTTATCTTTTATCTCAATATACGGAAAGGTGTGTGCGCCGCATTTGTCGCCCATCAGCAACGAGTCGCATTGCGAAAAATTACGGGCATTGTGTGCTCCCTTATTTATACGCACCAATCCACGGTAACTATTATTGCTCTTGCCTGCCGAAATTCCTTTCGATACAATTGTGCTTCGGGTATTTTTACCTATGTGCGTCATTTTAGTTCCGGTGTCGGCTTGCTGCAAATTATTGGTAACGGCAACGGAATAAAATTCGCCAATAGAATTATCGCCCTTTAAAATTACCGACGGGTATTTCCATGTAATTGCCGATCCTGTCTCCACCTGCGTCCACGATATTTTCGAATTGTTGCCTATGCAAATTCCCCGTTTGGTAACAAAGTTGTAAATGCCGCCTTTGCCATCCTTGTCGCCCGGATACCAGTTTTGCACGGTACTGTATTTTACTTCGGCATTTTTATGTGCAACAATTTCTACAACGGCTGCGTGTAATTGATTTTCGTCGCGCTTGGGTGCGGTGCAGCCTTCGAGGTAACTAACATACGCGCCTTCGTCGGCAATGATAAGTGTACGTTCGAACTGACCGGTTCCGGCCGAGTTGATGCGGAAATAAGTTGATAGCTCCATGGGGCAGCGCACACCTTTAGGCACATAGCAAAACGATCCATCGCTAAAAACAGCAGCGTTAAGTGCAGCATAAAAATTATCGGTATAGGGCACAACCGAACCCATATATTCTTTTACCAGTTCGGGGTGTTCCTGAACTGCTTCGCTGAACGAACAAAAAATAATTCCTTTTTCGGCAAGCACTTCTTTAAAAGTTGTTTTAACAGAAACACTGTCAATAACAGCATCAACGGCAATGCTACTTTCCACACCACTCAAGCGCTTTTGTTCTTCGAGCGAAATTCCGAGTTTTTCAAATGTTTTCAGCAGTTCGGGATCTACTTCATTCAAATTTTTTAATTGCTTTTTAGGTTTTGGGGCAGCAAAATAAATTATATCGTTAAAATTAATTGCAGGATATTGAATTTTTGCCCAATGCCGTGGCTCTTCAAGTGTAAGCCAGTGGCGGAATGCTTTCAACCTTAATTCCAACATCCACGTCGGCTCATTTTTTTTCTGCGAAATGAACCGTATTACCTCTGCATTGATACCTTTTGGGGCTGTTTCGGTGTCAATGTTTGTGGTCCAGCCATACTTGTACTCGCTGCCGGTAATTTCTTCTAATAGTTGATTTGTGTCAGACATAACTAACCGAGGTTATACAGAAAAAGATTCTCCACATCCGCAGGAACGCGTTGCATTGGGATTTTTGAAAATAAAACCTTTTCCGTTTAAGCCTCCCGAATAATCCAACTCAGTTCCTACTAAATACAAAAAACTCTTTTTGTCGGTTACTACTTTTATGCCTTTGTTTTCAAATACCTGATCGCCTTCTTTTAATACATTGTCGAACTCTAGTTTGTACGATAAGCCCGAGCAACCCCCTCCTTCAACACCAACACGTATAAACGAGCCTTCGGGTTTATTTTCTTCCTGCATTAAATGAATGGCTTTTTCTTTTGCAAAATCTGAAACGGTTATCATTGTTTATTTTTTTGTTATTTTTATTTAGAATAATTCTAAATACAGTGCAAAAATACCTAAAAGATGGTATATGGACAAAGTTTTTTAGTAAAAAATAACGCAATTTCTTCGCAAAATTCGAATTGTTTCGTTGAAAAATGGCGAAGTCAGCCGATCATTGATACGATTATTGAGAATAAATCAGCCGACTTTTTATTGGTAATAAATTAACACTCGTTTACAAAGAAATCTTACCGTTTATGCGCAACAGGACGAATAAATATCGGCAAGAAGATTTTTCAAAAGTATTATTTTAACGTTACTTCAGGCACAGAACATAAAGAATACTATGATTGTCTTAGCCCCCTAAAAGTTGGAGATTTTTTTTAAAAAGGTTTACTACTAAATCGTTTTTTAAACCCGGCAATAAAGTTTTCCGTCTCCTTGCGCAGAGCTAATTAGTTTGATGGCGGAACAAATCCTTCGGATGTTTTCATTTACCAAAGCAAAGCTCTGAATCATTTCCCTACTTCATGCTACTCAAAAAAAATGATTTCAATCAACGATTGTTTATTTTGATATTTTTGGACCGAACAGTAACAAAACGTATTTATTTCCGAAAGCATTTTCGCGCAAATATCTTTACAGCATTCAGCGTAGCTGATTTTTCCTCCACAAAGCCCATGTGGCCTGCATTTTCCAAAAACAACACAGTTGCGTGCTTAACCGATTCGGCTTGTTTTAAAACGGTTTCGTAGGGTATAATGCTGTCGTGCTTTCCAATAATATACAGCACAGGGTATTTAGCCATCTCAAGCACCCAGTCGCGTTTTTGTCTGTCTCTCATGCCAGTCAAGGTGTTTACAATTGCCTGCTTTGAAAAATGAGCTGCCTTTTCCTGTAGCCGTTTTATTTCGTTTTTATATGCTTCGACATTTTGCGGAGCAAACAAAGGATCAAAAAATAATTTTATGTATGCGCGCGGATTTTGTCGCACTATGCTAATTGCTTTGTTTCTGTTAATTTTTCTCTCTTCTGTATCGGACAGTGCGGTCGAATTAAAAAGCCCAAGTCCTTTTAAATTATCGTTGAACAATTCGGCAAAAGCCAGTGTTATATAACCTCCCATGGAATGGCCTATGATTACATACTTTCTTAATCGTTCCTTATCCAACACCGCCTTCACGCATTTAGCCATCATCTCCATGCTGTGTACATAACCTATGCAGGGCGTTTCGCCAAAGCCCGGCAAGTCAATACATATCACACGAAACGATTTAGAGAGTTGTTTCGAAAACTCATCCCATATTTCCGAACTTTCCATAAAGCCGTGCAACAACACAACAGTACGGCCTTTGCCACGGTCGTCGTAACGAACTTTTACTTGTTTAAAATCGACATGTTTAATCATCATTTAAAATTCCGTATTTAAATCGGGTTAAAATAATTTGTATTTAAAAAAAATTATATACATTTGCTCCTCCAAAATGAAAAAACAATATATCATATCTGCTGTAGTGATTATTATTGTGGTGTTTATTGCCCGCGCAGGAGGTATGGTATAATAAAAAATAAAAAATCTGAAAAACCATCCCTCCCCAAAAGAGGGATTTTTTTTTGAGAAAAATTATAAAAAAATATGGAACTAAATAAATACAGCAAAACCCTTACTCAAGACGAAACTCAACCCGCCGCACAAGCCATGTTATATGGTGTTGGGCTAACTGATGCCGACATGAAAAAGGCTCAGGTGGGTATTGTTAGCACAGGATACGAAGGAAATACCTGCAATATGCATTTAAACGACCTTGCCAAAGAGGTTAAGCAAGGCGTTACGCAAAACAATTTAGTCGGATTAATTTTTAATACGATTGGTGTTAGCGATGGTATGTCGAACGGAACCACAGGTATGCGTTACTCGCTGGTATCGCGCGATATTATTGCCGATTCTATTGAAACAGTTGCCGGCGCACAGTGGTACGATGCAATTGTTGCCGTTGTAGGCTGCGATAAAAATATGCCGGGATCGGTGATGGCAATGGGCCGGTTAAACCGCCCTTCCATCATGGTTTACGGCGGAACCATCCATTCAGGAAATTATAAAGGCGAGGCATTGAATATTGTTTCGGCATTTGAGGCCTTAGGAAAAAAATTTAAAAATGAAATTACACCCGAAGATTTTAAAAATGTAATTAAAAACTCTTGTCCGGGTGCGGGTGCCTGCGGCGGAATGTACACCGCAAACACAATGGCTTCTGCTATTGAAGCTATGGGCATGAGCTTGCCTTACAGCTCTTCCAATCCTGCTTTAAGTAAACAAAAGCAAACGGAATGTATTGAAACAGGAAAAGCTATTCGAAATCTTTTGGAAAAAGACATCAAGCCGCGCGATATAATGACACGTAAGGCTTTTGAAAACGCAATTACTATTGTTATGGCATTAGGCGGCTCTACAAATGCCGTACTCCATCTTATAGCTATGGCAAAGTCGGTTGATGTTAAATTAACAATTGACGACTTTCAATCTATAAGTAATAAAGTGCCGTTTATTGCCGATTTAAAACCCGGCGGAAAATACCTGATGGAAGATTTACACGAAGCAGGCGGTATTCCGGCGGTAATGAAACTGTTATTAAAAGAAGGTTTTCTGCATGGCGATTGTTTAACGGTTACCGGAAAAACAATCGAAGAAAATCTTAAAAATCTCCCGGAACTAAAAACAGATCAAAAGGTAATTCTACCAACGAGTTCGCCAATAAAACAAAGTGGGCACATTCAGATTTTGTACGGCAACCTGGCCGAACAAGGGGCTGTTGCGAAAATAACCGGTCAAGAAGGAGAATTTTTTGAAGGCACTGCCATTGTATTTAATGACGAGTTTGAAACAATGCAGGGTGTGCAACGCGGCGATGTAAAACCCGGACACGTTGTAGTAATTCGTAACTCGGGACCCAAAGGTGCGCCAGGTATGCCCGAAATGCTGAAACCTACATCGGCCATAATGGGTGCAGGATTAGGCAATAGTGTTGCACTGATTACCGACGGACGCTTTTCAGGCGGATCGCATGGGTTTGTTGTAGGACACATAACGCCCGAAGCCTATGAAGGTGGTACAATAGCAATTGTAAAAAACGGAGATAAAATTTCTATTGACGCAAAAAAAAATACAATCACACTTCATATCAGCGATGCTGAAATGAACAAACGAAAAAAAGAATGGAAAAGACCTGAGGTACCTGTTTCTAAAGGTGTTTTATATAAATACATTCAAACTGTATCTTCTGCTTCAGAAGGTTGTGTTACAGACGAACATAAATTTTAATTAATAATTATACCCATGCAAATGTCAGCAACAGAATTACAGGAAAAAAAGACAAACCTATCAAAAGAAATTACAGGCTCTGAATCGCTTATCCTGTCATTGATTGAAGAAGGTGTGGATACTGTTTTCGGTTACCCCGGAGGTGCCATCATGCCAATATATGATGCGCTGTACGATTACGAAGACAAGATTAAACATATTCTTGTTCGCCACGAACAAGGCTCAACTCATGCTGCACAAGGCTATGCGCGAGTTACCGGTAAAGTAGGAGTGTGTTTTGCAACATCCGGACCCGGTGCAACCAATCTTATAACAGGTATAGCCGATGCACAAATCGATTCAACGCCCTTGGTTTGTATTACAGGACAGGTGGCTTCACACCTTTTAGGTACCGATGCATTTCAGGAAACGGATGTAATAGGTATATCGATGCCGGTAACTAAATGGAATTTTCAGGTTACTAAAGCCGAAGAAATTCCAACAGCT
>JADLGT010000065.1 GCA_020849195.1 Bacteroidia bacterium | reverse complement strand
TTCCTGCAATAAGTCCTACAATTTCAAATTGCTCTGGGTTATATTTTTCCATGAAAGTAATAGGAACGCCCATAACTCCATCGTAGTCCATAGGTATATCTTTAACTTTGTCAATATTTATTGCGTCATAATTATCGAACTTGGGATATTCATTCGGATTATATGGTTTATATAAAATTAACTCTTCGTGTCGTTTTGAAATATCTAAATTTGTGAACCAACACGCATTACCTAGACTGCGCCAATTAACTCCGTTTTCATCGCGCCAACTTCTGTGTTCTCTTTGTTCGTAATCATCGGGAACAATAAATTTTTCAGGGTGCATATATCCTAACCAGATTTTGTTTTCCTGCAACAAATTGAAAATTTCTTTGTAGGTAATTGCGTTGTGATTTCCAATAATTAGAAATTTTTTGTCGTGTTCAATTAATTGGGCTACATATTCTCTGAATAGTGAGAATGGTGGATTTGTTACGACAATATCAGCATTTTTCAAAAGTTCAATACTTTCCTTGCTACGAAAATCTCCATCGCCTTTTAATGCTTTTATGCCAATTTCTTTTGGGTCAGGTACGGCGTTTCCGTTTTTATCGCCGACGTACTCTAAATATATGGCTTGTTCAGAATCGTTTTTACTAAACAATTCCATGTTCTTGTTTTTATAACAAGTTGTGATTATCCTTTTTAAGCCTAGTTTCTCAAAATTATATGAAAAATAATGAAAAAAATTGCTTACTCGCGGGTCATCGCAATTGCAATAAACTACTTTACCTTTGAAATGACTTTTGTAATGCTTTAATTCTCGCTCAATGTCGGATAATTGAGTATAGAACTCGTCTTTTTTTGAATTTCTCGCTTTACCTAAACTTTTATTTTGCGCTTTTGTCGCCATAGTTTTTTTATTTTACCCTTACTCACTACTAATTATTGGGCGAAGCCGCCGAACGGTTTGCGTTACCTGCGTGTGGGTGGGCGTGGACAATGCTTGAGATGTAGAGAAAACTCGAAGCCAGAAAAATGCTCCTAAATCGCGCAGACTCCCACACGTCAGGTGCACGCTTTGTTCGGCGGCTTTATGTTTAACAGAACCTATGTTGAAAATTGATTTAACCATCACAGGCACAACCAGGAGGCTTGTTACAGGTGTAACTGTTTGAAATACAACTATCTCCGCAAGGTTTACTGTTAGCACCACAAACTTTGCAACATGCGCCTCCCGACCCGCCACTTGTTGGTAGAGGTACAACTATTAATGTAGGCGTAGACTGAACTAAAATAAAAGGTGTATTGGTTGAATAAATATATTCTGTTGGTTGCGCTACATCGGTTTGAAGTTGGAAGATAAATATGGTGGCTGTTGGGATAGTTTCTGTTGAAGGGGCGAGTGCTAAAGTTGACAATGGCGTAGGGCTATATGACGAGGCAGTTTGTGCATTAGCCGCAGAAGATGTTAACCCAATCATTTGTTCAATAGACATTGGTGTATCGGCAGTTGATATTGACGTGATTTTATTGTCATTCTTGAAAAAAAGAAAGCCAATACCACAGACGCCAATTAAACAGACTAATGCAACACTGATAAAGATAACCGCTTTACTTGCTAACCTACTTGAATTTGATGTTGACTTGGAATTAGGTAATTGCCTTAAAAGTTGACTGGCTTTTTTATTGTTGGGATTGATACGCAACATTTGCCTTAAGCAATATGCACGTGCCTTATCATCATTTGAAGTGTCATACATCCAACCCCAACCGCGCTCACTTTCAGGATTCTGCCTAATAAAAGCAATAAAAATATTTCGGGCTTCATCCCGTTTTCCTGCACGATATGCCGTAATACCTTGTTGAAGTAAATCATCCATAATGTTTCCCTTTATATCTCATTTCACTTTCAAGCTTAGTAATTCCATATCTCCATTTGAGTGACGTAGAAGCTCGCACCGATAAATATCGCCTAACTCTGCGTAATATACTTCTACAATATATTGATCGGGGGCGGTGGTGGTCACACCGCTTGGTGTGTATCTTTGTGCCTTGCTCGTAGATACCCCCAACTGTTTTTCAATAAAAAGAGTACAAGCAACCCAAGCACTCCTTTGAGGCGTACTTGTTGGCGTTGCTGGTGATGCTTTCGACCCTATTTGAGCTACTGCCCACAAACAGATGCAAATTACCGCAATTGCTACAACAAATAACCCTACCGTATTCTTTTTCTTAGGTTGCGCCTTTTCTGGTTTCGGCACGACTGGCTGTGGCGAAGTAACCGAAGGGGATAAATCGCGACCACAAAATCGGCATACGATAGCCGATTCTTGAATCATTTCTGCACAATAAGGACATTTTTTCAGCGATGATGCTTGAGACTGAACATTCTTCGTCAGAGGTGTATATACTGGTGATTGTAAATGTGAATCAGAATTTTTTAATTGATTAAGCAAAGTGGTGGCTTTTTCGTTTTGTGGATTTATCCGCAAAATCTGTTGCAAACACGATAGCTTTTCTTTGTCATCATTGGCTACATTGTACATAAATTGCCAAGCGCGTTCATTATCCTGATTTTGCTTAATTGCGGCAATAAAATACTTACGTGCTTCATCCCGTTTCCCAGCTTTATACGCTATTATGCCTTGTTGAAGTAGGTCATCCATAATTTTTCCCTTTTACTTTTTTGTGCAAGACAGCCGCCGAACTATGTCTTAACCAGCCTGTAGGCTGTATAAGACACCGTTTGGGTGGTTATACAGCCTGTAGGCTGTATAATTGCCTATGTACAGCATTATACGCCCACATATTCAAAAGGCAAATATTCCAAT
>JADLGT010000064.1 GCA_020849195.1 Bacteroidia bacterium | reverse complement strand
TTTAATGTAGTTTTCAATGGCCATAGTCATAGAAGGAGCTTGCGGGCTTGGGGCATAAATGTTAAGCTTTAGCCCGGCATCTTTTATGGCTTTTGCTGTGGCCGGACCAAGAGCGGCAATGCGAGTTTGATTTTGTTTGAACGAAGGAAAATTTTTGTAAAGCGATTTTATGGTCATGGGACTAAAGAAAACCAAAATATCGTAATTCACATTTTTCAAATCCTGTATGTTACTCGATACTGTTTTAAATATTACAGCGCGACTGTACCGAATATTTTGTCGATCAAGAAAATCGGAGATTTCATCTTTGTGTATATCTGAACAAGGGAGTAAAAAATTTTCTCCACTGTGCTTTTTTATTATTTCGGCAAGGTCGTGAAAGGTTTGCTTGCCGTTAAATATTTTACGTTTTCGAAACTGTACATATTTTTGAAGATAGTAAGCCGTTGACTCCGAAACGCAGAAATACTTCATGCTTTCGGGTACACTTATACGCATCTCGTTACATATACGAAAATAATGATCGGCTGCGCTGCGACTTGTTAATATAACTGCGGTATGATCGAGAATACTTATCCGGTCTTTCCGAAACTCTTTAGCTTCAATTCCTTCAATGTGAATGAACGGGCGAAAGTCGATCTTAAGTTGATATTTTTGAGCAAGATCGAAATACGGAGATTTGTCCGATTCGGGCTTAGGTTGGGTAACCAATATGCTTTTAACCTTCATTTGCGATAGTGAAGTAGATTTTTATAAAGAAGCTCAGAATACCTGCCCGTTTTTCAAAAATCTACTCATAATCACTTTAAAAATCACAACAAGTGGCAAGAATTCAAGGCTGCAAAGATATACAAAAAAATATAATTTAGAAACTCCACCACCACTCGTACTGATGGCAAATGTTCTTAAAATTCTATATAGATAGATGCTTACCAATATGGTAAAACCGCCGATGGCTACTGTTGGCAAGGAGGTTGGGCTTACACATGCCATTATGGTAATGATAGGAATAAGTGCAAGTCCGCAAAATGTATTCATAAGCGAAATATTATAAATAAACTCGCTTACGTGATCTTGTTTATTGTAAAAGATATATCCTAATATATTTATTACAACTAGTTTGCATATAAAAAACAAAAATATAAATGCAACAATTTTTACGAAAAACAAAAACGGATTGGAACTTGTAGGATATATATTATAATATGAATTCACTTGGTAAATAAATACCGATAGGGTGAGAATGAAAAGGGTCATCATGGTTATTGACAAACTGTTGACAATTGCATATTCCTCCCTAACCATTTGATAAAACTCCCGAATGTTAAACAAAGATTTCCTTATACGCGCAAACCGATTGCTGTGTGAGTTGCGCGCCCATACAACAATAAGGAGCGAAAATAAGATAATCGTTGGCGTCCAGTATTCCCTGTTTTGAAGATGTATTTTTTCGGGAGAAGAAAAATGTTTTTCGGAAATTGGTTTTACTTCGGCTTCAGAAGAACGCGCAAAGTCTTTATTTGGGCTTGCGCTCTTTTGTGTCACAGTAATGCTATCCGACTGCTGCTTTGTTTTTGCCGCTTCTACTTTTTTTTCTGTTTTTTCTGTTTTGTTTTTTCTTTTCTTCTTTACAATTACCGAATCTGCTTTTGTTTGCTCGTCAATTTTGGGGGCGGGGTTTCCTGTTGCATCAAAGCTAAATTTTTTGACGGTATCAATCTGTTGAGGAATAAAATTAATGTATGTCGGCATTGTTGCCACAAAGTTAAGTTAAAGAAGCGTTTGCAGAGCGAAAGTATGGGATGAGTTATAAACCCTGTTTTCTACGGCTGTCAACTGTCAATCCGGAAATTGAAAATAATAGATGTTTAACTTCGGTTAAAACGGTGAACGTTGTTTTGGCATGGACAAGATGTCAACTATTAATTTACGGACTAACTCTCTCCTATCGTATTTCGTTCTTGTAACGCTTCAATTAATCAAGCACTATTTCAAGCCAAACATTTTACATTTCACATCTAATGCAATCTTCTTTTTTTAATCATTCCTCCTTTTGTGTCGTTAATGCTGTGCATTAATACAAATGCGTTCCTGTCAATTTTTTCAACTTCGGCTTTCAGCCGCGAAATTTCTAAACGCGTAACAACAGTAAATACAATATCAATATCTGCCGGTTGATGACCGAGCGATCCGTATCCGCGTTTACCTTGGTAAATGGTAACTCCGTTTCCTAAATCTTCGGTTAACATTTTTCTTATTTCGTCGCTATGGCGCGATATAATGGTAACGCCCGTGTGTTCTTCAATACCCGATATAATAAAATCAACCGTTTTTGCTGCTGCAAGGTAAGTAAGTATAGAGTACAAGGCTTGTTCAAATGATAGTACCAATGCGGCCGCCGAAAAAATGAACAGGTTAATGATAAGAATTACATCGCCAATTGTTAAGCTCATTTTCCGGCTTATACTTATGGCCATAATCTCTGTTCCGTCAATAACTCCGCCACCCCTTACTGCAAGACCAATTCCGGCTCCCAAAAAAAATCCGCCGAATACCGACACCAGCAACTTGTCGGATGTAATAACAGGGTAGGGAATGAATAAAATGCAAAGCGACAGTCCTATAATGGCAACAAGCGCTTTCATTGCAAAAATTTTGCTAATGTTTTTATATCCCAAATAAATAAACGGAATGTTTATTAAAACAATTAAAGCCGGAAGTGAAAATCCGCTAACCTCTGAAATCAGTAGTGAAACACCTGTTACGCCACCATCTATAAATCCGTTGGGCAGTAAAAATCCTTCGAGACCTAAGCCCGCCGACAACATTCCTAAAAGTAGCAGTATAAAATCAATCGCCTGACGGCGAAGGTATATTTTAAATTTAGGCAACTCCCTTTTTGTATAACCATGCTGCTTCCCTTTATTGGTACTAATTCGACGGGTAAGCAGTTGAAAGAAAGAATTCATAAGAATATTTTTTGTAATCTGTTTTTCTATTCGACCCTGCTCATATTTTGAGGAAGGCTAATAATAAATATTTATGCCTTGCTCTTCTTATGCAAAATCAGGGTTTAATGTATAATAATTTCCGGAAAGAGAAAAATTACTCGTGTAAGTTTGAGGGTGCTTCCTGTTTACTATCGCCATTTACTAATTTGCTTACACGGTTTACCATCAGAATAGTTATTGCCGACAATAGTACAATTAAATAACCCAGCACATTGTAATTTTCGAGCGGACTAAATTTATCTTTTTGTACAACAATAATTCCGCCCACAGCCGCGGCAACTCCTCCGGCAATTTGTTGTAAAGAAGTGTTTATACTCATAAAAGCGCCTCTGTCCTGCGCTTGCGGAAGTGCTGTTATCAGTGCCATCGACGGCACCATTCGACTCATAATGCCAATCATCATGGCTACATTCATCAGTATAACCAACCAAAACGGAATCATATAGAGGTTGGTGTAAATAATTACTACAACCGATAACCATACAGCAGCAAATGCAAATAATTTAAAACGGTCCATCCTGTCGCTCAGTTTGCCCATTGCGGGCATAATGAACAAAGTACTTACCCCACCCACCATAAATAAAATAGGAAGTTCTTGCTCAGTTACACCAAGATTATTAATGGCAAATACGCTGCCCCAAGGCATCATCATATATCCGCCAATTGAAAGGAAGGCGGTAGTTAAAAATCCAATGCGATAGCGGCGCTTAGCAATAGTTCGCCACAGGTGTATTAAAGGATTAATATTGCTTCTTATTTCGAGATGCTTGTTTACGGGTTGCATTTTAATAATAATAATTGCGCACATAATTACAGACATCCCAACAATCATAAGGAAAGGCGATTGCCAACCCCAACTATTTGCAATAAAAAGACTTATTGGAATGCCCAATACCTGACTGGCTCCAAAGCCCATCATCATCAATCCCATCACACGTCCACGCTGTTCGAGAGGAAAAATATCGGTTACAATAGCCATGCTTATTGAGCCGATAACACCACCAAACAAGCCGGTAATAATTCGCGCTGTAATAAGCATGGTATAATTGATTGACAGCCCGCAAAATAATGTACCAAGCATGAAACCGATATAAAAAAACACAAGAAGTTTTTTGCGATCGAATTTGTCGGCAAACCCCGCTGTAAGCAATCCCGATACACCCGCACTGAACGCATAAGCAGATACCGCAAGCCCAAATTGAGATGGCAGAAGTCCCATTGATTTCATCAGCATATCGCCCAAAGGCGACATGACCATGAAGTCGAGCACAACGGTAAATTGCGTAAGCGCTAAAGCGGCGATTACAAAAATTTCGTAGCCGGTAAATTTAGCGGTGCCTTGCGGCGGTTTGTGTGTCATAAATTTTTCTTCTGCTTATTGTTCGTACACAAATCCGCACCGGAAAAGACAAGTTTGAATGTGCTACATTAAACGTTTACCAAATCACGTTTCTTCCCTTTTGTTTTACGTATGTTACAGGCTACCACTTTGTATTCGGGACAAAGGGCTTCCGAGTCAGTAATATTTGACGTAATGTTGTTCAGCATAATTTCAGGGAAGTGGAATGTAGAACTCAATATTCCGGCTTTCACTTCATCCGTAACTTTTGCTTTAATATCAACCTTTCCTCTGGCAGAAGTAACACATACCATATCTCCGTTAGAAATCAAATGCTTTTTAGCATCTTCCGGATTAATAAGCAGTACATCTTCTTTCAATATTTTGGCATTGTTAGTGCGCCGAGTCATTGCGCCACAGTTGTAATGCTCTAACTCGCGATTGGTTGTAATAATGTACGGAAACTGATTTGCGTTTTCAATTAACTCCTGCGATTCTTGGAACGAGGTGTGAATAAATTTTCCTTTACCTCGTTTAAATTCATTAACATGAAGGAGGTCGGCATCCTTGCCGTCTTTGGCTACAGGCCATTGTTTTCCGTTATCGCCAAGTTCTTTCCATTTTACTCCCGCAAAGAAGGGAACGATTTTAGATATTTCTTTTTCTAATAACGAATCCGGATTGTAATCTTCTTGTTTGTAACCCATACGATTCATAATATCTACAATAATTTGTCCATCCGGCTTAGTACCTTCCAATGGTTCAACAACTTTTTGTACGCGCTGTATTCTTCGTTCGCTGCTGGTAAATGTTCCGTCCTTTTCAAGAAACGACGATCCCGGTAAAATTACGTCGGCAAGTTTTGCAGTTTCTGTCATAAATAATTCCTGTACTACAAGCAGGTCTAATTTATTTAAAGCCGACACAACATGATGAGTATTAGGGTCGGTTTGGGCTATGTCTTCGCCAATTACCCACATTGCTTTCAATTTTCCGGCTATCGCCGAGTCGAACATCTCAGGTATTTTATAGCCTTCGTAGTTTGGAAGCTTAGCTCCGTAAAACTCTTCGTATAATTTATGATTTTCCGTTTTTGTTACATCAAAGTATCCTGCCCCTTGGTGCGGTTGGCAGCCCATATCGGCAGCACCTTGAACATTATTTTGTCCGCGCAGCGGATTAACACCAACACCTCTTCGGCCAATGTTTCCGGTTATCATGGCTAAATCGGCAATAAGCATAACGGCAAAGGTTCCTTGCGTATGTTCGGTAACACCAAGCCCGTGAAACGACATGGCATTTTTGGCCGATGCATAAGCAATGGCAGCATCGCGAACGAGCTTACGGTCAACACCGGTAATTTTTTCGAGCTCTGCCATATCCTGTTTTAAAACTTCTTCCTTAAAATTTTCATACCCTTCGGTACGAGTATCAATAAATTCTTTTTTCACCAAGCCTTCGGTAATAATATAGTAAAGCATCATGTTGAGTACGGCTACGTTCGTTCCGGGCCGTACAGGCAAATGATAGTGCGCATATTTTGCCACTTCGGTTCTTCTAGGGTCGATCACAATAAGTGTTTTCCCTTTCATAGCCTGTTGCTTTATTTTTGCACCTGTTACCGGATGAGCATCGGTTGGGTTGGCGCCAACTACCATAATACAATCGGTATAATTTAAATCTTTAATTGAGTTTGTGGCGGCTCCGGTTCCGAAGGTAAGTTGCATGCCAAGTGCGGTAGGCGAATGGCAAACGCGTGCACAGCAGTCGATGTTGTTGGTTCCGATAACGGCTCGAATAAATTTCTGCATCAGGTAATTCTCTTCGTTGGTGCAGCGTGCCGATGAAATTCCTGCAATGGAGTCGGGACCGTGATTATTTTTTATATCGGTAAGTTTATTGGCTATGTAATCGTAGGCTTCATCCCATGTAGCCGGTACAAACGCTCCATTCTTTTTGATAAGCGGAGTGCGCAGGCGTTCGGGGTGGTTGTAGAATGAGAATGCGTAACGACCTTTGAGGCAGGTATGACCTTGATTGGATTCGGCTTCGTAGGGTGCTTGTATTGATTTTACTTTACCGTTTTGTGTAGCAACTTCCAGGTTGCATCCTACACCACAATAGGTACAAACTGTACGTGTTTTGGTAATGTTCGCTACCGATTTCGATTCAAAAATATCGGAGATGGCAGAGGTGGGACAGGCTTGTGCGCAGGCGCCGCAACTCACGCAGTCCGATAGCTCGAACGTTGTATTAATTCCTTTTGCAATATGTGCATCGAAACCGCGACCGGCCATTGTGAGAACTAACTGACCTTGTACCTCGTCGCAAGCGCGTACACAACGCGAACAGTTGATACATTTCGACAAATCGGAAGTCATGTAAGCATGACTCAAATCTTTTTTGCGGTCGAGATGATTTTTTCCTTCGGGATAGCGCACATCCCGTACGCCTACTTTGGCTGCTACAGTTTGCAATTCGCAGTTATTGTTGACTTCGCAGGTCAAACAGTCTAACGGGTGATCGGTAAGTACCAATTCAACAATGTTTTTCCGGAGTTTTTGTATCCTGTCGGTATGAGGGTATATATACGAGTTAGCCATTACCGGCGTATGGCAAGAGGCCTGAGATTTAACTGATCCGTTTTGAGCTAGCGCAACATCAACGCTGCATACGCGGCAGGCGCCGTAAGGGTCGAGGTTTGGTGCGTCGCACAGTGTTGGCACATAATCTTTTCCAAAATTTCTTCTTAGAAAATTCAGAATGGTTTCTCCATCCTGTATTTCATAGGGTCGGTTGTCGATATAAGCAATTTTACTCATGGCAGTAAGTTTTTATTTTGTGAAATAAGTTTTAAGTTCTTTATCAAAATAGTGAAGCGCATTTTTTATTGGCAAAGGCAATCCTCCGCCCAACGCACAAAGCGAACCAATCTCCATTGTTTCAACTAAGTCGTTCAATAGTTTTCGATCCATTTTATATTTTCCGCTAATGGCTTTATTTACCATTTCGTAGCCGCGTGTGCTGCCTAACCTGCAAGGAAAACATTTTCCGCAGCTTTCGTGAGCCGTAAACTGAAACAGGTGTTCGATGTATTTAATGATAGGAAATTTTTCGGGCAGACATACAACCGAAGCATGACCGAGTAAAAATCCGTTTTGTGCAAACGATTCGAAATCGACGGTTAGGTCTTTTATTTTACTTGTAGGAACAAGTCCGCCTAATGGACCGCCAATGTGCATTGCTTTCACCTTTTTTTTGAGTCCACCTCCTAATTTTTTAAATACATCGGCAAGCGGTGTACCCATGTCCACTTCATAAATGCCGGGCGAATTAAAAAACCCGTCGAGCGAAACAAGCTTTGTGCCTGTGCTGCGTCCTTTTCCGATTGAAGCGAATTTTTTTCCACCGTGTTTAATTATCCAAGGTATGCAAGCCAAGGTTTCAACATTGTTTACAACGGTGGGTTTGTTAAACAAGCCTTGTTGAGTGGGGTAGGGTGGGCGTGTGCGAACTTCGGCACGTTGACCTTCAATGGAGTTAAGCAGAGCTGTTTCTTCACCGCAAATGTAAGCTCCCTGTGCACGAATGATTTTAAAATTATACTCGAACGCCGTACCTAAAATATTTTTACCGAGCAGTTTTTTTGATAGAAGGTCGTTAATGGCTTTTTGAGTTATTTCTATTGCCTCCGGATATTCGGCACGAATGTATAGTACACCGGTTTTGGCGCCGGTAATGTATCCGGCTATCATCATGCCTAACAATACCGAATGTGGCTGTTGCTCCAACAGGTAGCGATCGCTGTAAGCACCAGGGTCGCCTTCGTCGGCATTACAAACAATAAATTTAATTTCGCCTTCGGTGTTTTTACAGCTTTCTAATTTCATTCCTGTCGGGAAACCTGCGCCACCCCTTCCTCTTAGACCCGATTCTTTTAGTTCGGAAAGGAGTGCATCGGGCGTTTTTTTAAGTACTAAATTTAGGATCGTGTAATATTCGTCGATGCCCGGAAAAGTAGAGGTGAGCACCGGAGTGCCAATGTGATTTACGTTATAGGCATCACCCAATTTTGCTTTCCCCTTTTTAATTTCCGAAATTTTAGAAATGTCTTTACCCGAATAATTTTTTGTGCCGGTGTTAAAGGCGTTATTCTCGTGGCATCTGCCAAGGCAGCACATTTCACCAATCTCATCTTTTTTGTAGTGTTTTTCTAATTTTTTTCGAAGCGCACCTTGTGTGCCTGCAGTGAGACAACTGCTGCCGTTGCAGATATAAACTTTCTTGCCTTTGTTTTCTTCTTTTAAAAAATCGTAAAAACTGGCTGTTCCGTAAATATTGGCTTTCCCTACCAAAAACTTGTCGGCAAGTTGTTCCATTTCAACTTTCGAGGGAGTTCCTTTTTTTGAAGAAGCAATACCTAATTCCTCAAACAGGTTTGTTTCCAAACCCTTTCTGCCCGACAATTCGCTTAAATTTTTTGACATGTGTTATTTTCTTTATTGTTAAGTATATATCCATTTGTTCCGAAATCAATTTTTTCCGGGTGCGAATACACAGTAAAATTTTCTTTCCGGCAGAAACCAAGTAAAGTAATTCCAAGTTCTTTTGCATAATCGACCGCCAGCGATGAAGGAGCCGAAACGGCAGCCAACACAGGAATTCCGGCAATAAAACATTTGCTTACAATTTCGTAGGAGATACGTCCGCTTACAATTAAGCAACGAGCTTGTTTAAGATTTTTGTTTATCAGTAAGTCGCCA
>JADLGT010000063.1 GCA_020849195.1 Bacteroidia bacterium | reverse complement strand
TTTTTCTTTTATTTGATCGGATATTGCCCCCTCAATTTGTTGAAAAGTGCGCCAGTCCGGTTATTAATATTCATCCGTCTATTCTGCCATCTTTTAAGGGGCTGAAGGTGGTTGACAAAGCGATTAAGTATGGGGTTAAATTTACAGGAGTTACAGTTCATATAGTGAATGCCGAGTTGGACGGAGGACCAATAATTATGCAGTCAATCATCCCTGTTCCACAAAAAACCAAAAGCTATACCGACTTGCAGGAAATTTTCAGAAAACATTTTATTCTAATGTCTACTCAGGTACTGTATTGGTACAAAGAGAATAGAATTAATGTTAGCGCAAGAACGGTTGAAGTGAAAGATGCGCAATTTCATCCTTCTGTATTTTATCCTAATCTTGAACCGCATGTTATATCAGCTTGTGGTATAAATAATTTTTATGGTTAAAATTGAACAATACAATCCGGAGTTTAAAAAAGAATGGAATGCCTTTCTTTCGACTGCGATCAACGGTAATTTCTTGTTTGACAGAGATTATATGGAGTACCATGCCGATCGTTTTAACGATGCTTCATTACTTATTTTTAATGACAATGAAATTGTTTCTCTTTTTCCTGCCAATATTTCCGAAGGCAGAATCTATTCCTATCAGGGCCTGACCTATGGGGGAATACTGGTGAATGAAAAAGCAGATATTCTTTCCACATCTGCGATTTTTAGTGCGATAATGAAACATTACTCTTCTAATGGTAACACGGAGTTGCTATATAAGCAGGGGCCTTCATATTACCATCAAAAAAGTTTTTACGATGAAGAATATGTGCTATTTCTTCTCGGCGCAGAACTTACAAGAAGAGATGTTGCATCGGTGATTGACCTTTCCAATAACCTGGAATATCAAGAGAGAAGGAACAGAGGAATTAAGAAATCTGTTAAAAGCGGAACCATTATTAAAGAATCATTTTCTTGTGATGAGTTTTGGAATAACGTTTTGGCTCCCAATTTGAAAGAGAGATATAATTTATTACCTGTTCACTCTGTTGCTGAAATGAACTTGTTAATGAGCAGGTTTCCTAATAATATCAGGATGTATTCCACGTACCTTCATGGAGAGATAACCGGAGGCGTAGTGTTGTTTGATAATCCAACTTGTGTACATGCTCAGTATATAGCTGCAACACCTGCGGGAAAACAAGCGAACGTGTTGGATCACTTATTCGACCATGTGATTAGGCAGGCAAAAGAAGCAGGAAAAAAATATTTTAGCTTTGGAGTCAGCAATGAGAACAACGGGTTGTTCCTCAATAAAGGTTTGTATGAATGGAAAGCTGGTTTTGGAGCAAGAGCATATTCCAATAATTTTTATCGCATAACTACCTCTAATTATAATAAACTGGAATCTGTAATCGCTTGAGTAAAGAATTTCAAAAAGGTTTAGTCAGTGTAGTGGTTAATACCTATAATCATGTTAGCTTTATTGAAAGCTGTGTGAATGGTATCATCAACCAGTCTTTTAAAAATATCGAAATAATTATTACAGATGACGGTTCAACGGATGGCTCCCAGGAGTTGCTTAGAGAAATTGAAAAAAAGGATCCCCGGATCAGGGTATTGTACTCTGAAAAGAATAAAGGGATGTCTGCGAACCTCAACAAAGGTCTTTTGGAATGCAGGGGTGAATATTTCATTCTTATAGCCGGCGACGATCAAATGCTGCCTGGAAAAATTGAATTGCAGCATGCGTTTATGGAAGCGAATAAAAGTGTGGCCATTTGTTGGCATGATATGGAGGTATTTGATTCAGCTACAGATAAGATTCTGTATAATTTTAATGAAAAGTATTCTCCCCCGCGAAATTTTGATCAACATCTGTTCTATACAAATTGGTTTTTTTTCAAGCCTGTTATTAAGCTTATCCCTTCATCATTAATGTCTCGAACCTCCTATTTTACTTTTCACCTTTGGGATGAAAGATTAAAATACACCAACGAAATTTTACATGCTTTATTGATTTACGCCGAATATCCGAGTCTCCAATTGGGTTTCATTCCAAAAATTCTTGGCCGTTACAGGATACATACAAATAATGTATCAACAAGTGCTGGCATGAAAAAATATGGGATGGAGGAAATGTTTATGGCTTATTGTATCGCGTCAATTAGGTACCCATCAATTTCTTTGCAATGCAAATCACACTTGGATTATTATTTATTCATGCATTTACTTTATAAGTGGATTCCCGAAGAGAATTTAAAATATTTCGAGAGATTTTATATGAAACAGTCGGGGCCAATAAAATATGGGTATTTGAAATTTTGCAGACTTTTAATAAAGTGGAACATTCTATTCGTTTTTTTTAAACCTCTTAGAGGTTTGTATAAGTTTTTAGGAAATCGCTGATAATGCTGTTTAACTCTATTGACTTTTTCCTTTTTTTTCCTCTCGTAACCCTCCTTTATTTTTTATTACCACATAAATTCCGGTGGTTTTTGCTGCTTGCTGCCAGTTGTTTCTTCTATATGTCATTTATTCCCTCATATATATTTATTCTGGCACTTACTATAGTTGTCGATTATTATGCGGCCATCTTCATAGAGCGATCGAAAGGGAAGGCTAGGAAGCAGTATTTGGTAGTGAGTATACTCTCCACATGTTTGATTTTGTTCTTTTTCAAATATTTTAACTTTTTTGGTTCTAATATTAATGCTATTGCCAGGTTTTTTCACTGGAATTATTCTATTGAAACACTCAATATTATTCTCCCTATAGGCCTTTCTTTTCATACTTTCCAGAGTTTGAGTTATGTTGTTGAAGTGTATCGCGGGAATCAACGCGCTGAAAAAAATTTTGGCATATACTCTCTGTACGTCATGTTCTACCCTCAATTAGTAGCCGGCCCTATTGAGCGCCCTCAAAATCTGCTTCATCAATTTCATGAGGAACATAAGTTTGATTATAGCAGCGTAACAAGTGGATTGAAATTAATGCTATGGGGCTTTTTTAAAAAGCTAGTGATTGCTGACAGAATTTCTGTGTATGTGAATGAGGTATATGATGGCATTGATAACTATCATGGGTTTCCTGTTATTGTT
>JADLGT010000062.1 GCA_020849195.1 Bacteroidia bacterium | reverse complement strand
CGCATTTTAGATGAATCGCAAATTGATTCGTCAAAAGTGTTTATTCGTTCAATTGTAAAAATTAAAAATATGTCGAATAATGCAACTATGCAATATACCCTAGTTGCCGAAAGTGAAGCTAATCTTAAAGAAGGAAAAATATCGGTTGATTCGCCTATTGGAAAAGGACTGCTTGGCAAAAAAGTAGGTGATAAGGCAGAAATAAAAACACCTGCAGGACTTGTTAAATTTCAGATTGTAAGTATAACACGTTAATTGTTTGGCTTCGTTATTCACTAAAATAGTAAAGGGTGAAATACCTTGTTATAAAGTAGCAGAATCTGCCAATCATTTTGCTTTTCTTGATATTTTTCCTTTGGTTAAGGGTCATACACTGGTTATACCCAAGAGGGAAATTGATTACATTTTTGATATTGATGATGTCGAACTCGCTGCCCTGCATATATTTTCGAAAAAAGTGGCGCGAGCTATCGAACAAATAGTTAGTTGTAAACGTATTGCTGTATCGGTTATAGGACTTGAAGTTCCGCATACCCACATTCATCTTATACCAATGAATAGCATGGCTGATGTTAATTTCGAAAGACCAAAGTTGAAATTTTCGCCCGAAGAAATGCAGCAGTTGGCGCAAGCTATTCAGCAGGCATTTGGTCGGCTATAAAAACTCAAATAAAATGAGCAACTACCGAGATATTGTCGGTTTCCCTGACCGAGCATCGGTTATTGCATTTCGGGTTTGTTTATTTGTTGTTTCAGCTTATGTTTTATCCTGCACTTTTTTTTCGAATAATCCGTTCAACATCAACCTTCAAACAATAAGTTTAGACGAATTTCCGCTTCGGCAATTAGCAGCGAATAAGGCTTCAGTAATTATTTTTTTGTCGCCCGATTGTCCAATGTGTCAAAACTATACGCTTACCCTAAATCAGTTGAACGAAAAGTATAAACCGTCAGGCATAAAATTTTATGGAATTTTTTCAGGAAGAAATTTTTCTCTTCAAGAGATTAAAAAATATAAGCAGCAGTATAAAATAACGTTTGAATTGTTAATGGATAAAAAAAAACAATTATCATCCCTGCTGAAAGCAGGCGTTACGCCGGAAATAGTTGTGTTAAATAATATCGGGAAAATAATGTATAGCGGCAGTATTGACAACTGGTTGTTTGAGCTTGGGCAAAAAAGATCTGTAATTACTGAAAATTACCTGGATGATGCACTACAATGTATTGCAACGAACAAAGAAATTAAAATTAAAACTACGGAGGCTAAAGGATGTTTAATCGAGTAGGGGAGATGCTTAGCCATCATAAAATCGTCGGAAACTATTTTTATGGTGCACTGTTTAATTTTTCCTTAATTTTTATTTTTTCCTGCCAACAAAAGGCACCGGTTACTTTCAGTGAACATGTTGCCCCTATTATTTATAATAATTGCACCACTTGTCATCGACCGGGAGCAGCCGGTCCGTTTTCGTTAATTACGTATAGTGATGTAGCAAAACGTGCAAAAATGATTGCTAAGGTGACAGCTTCGCGCCTTATGCCGCCATGGCCTGCCGATAATTCATACACCCATTTTACAGGAGAAAAAGTGTTGAGCGAACAAGAAATAAACATTATTAAAAACTGGGCAGAAACGGGTGTTGCGAGAGGCGATTCTGCTTTGCAGCCTCCTATTCCTGCATTTGCAAAAGGTTCGGCACTTGGCAAGCCCGACTTGGTTGTGAAGATGCAGGAAGTGTTTAAAATAAAGGGTGACAATAAAGATCGCTTTATGCTTATGAAATTGCCCTTTGAAATTCCGAACGACACATTTGTTCGTGCTGTTGAATTTATTCCGGGTAACCGCAAATTAGTTCATCATGTTAATGGTCATTTGATAAGGTACGAATACGATAAAAAGAAAAACATAGACGAAGGTGATAAAATTGTGGATTCGCAATTATACAACATAAAAGATTGTTACGAAAAGTTAAAACTTGCAAACGACGATGCCACTTATCCCGTATTAAAATTTTCGTTCGTTAATTATCTTCCAGGTGTATTGCCGGTTATGTATCCGCAGGGAATAGGAGGGTATGTGCTGAGCAGAAAAAACGCTATTCTGTTTAAAGATATTCATTATGGTCCCTCTCCAATTGATACTGCCGATGAGTCGTATGTTAATATTTTTTTTGATAAACAGGCTCCTAAGCGTCCAACGCTCGAACTGCAATTGGGCACACTTGGAGTATCTGAAATAATTCCGCCACTCATCATTCCTCCTAATCAAATAAAAACATTTTATACACGCACAATGGCTAAAATTGACATGTCGGTTTTAACCATTAATCCGCACATGCACTTAATCGGTAAATCATTTTGGGCATTTGCCATTACGCCAACGGGCGACACAATACCTTTAATTCGTATTAAAAAATGGGACTTCAGATGGCAATATTTTTACACGTTCAAGAAAATGGTTAACCCACATTGCAGCGAACACATCTAAAAACACATCTACTCTGGTGGTTTGAGGGTAATTTCTTTGTCAGGGGGGACTACAAATTTTTTACGGCTAAAGGGCTTGTTTTTATATGATAGTGCGT
>JADLGT010000061.1 GCA_020849195.1 Bacteroidia bacterium | reverse complement strand
CTCGCACCTGTGTACTTGTTGTAAACAAATCGTCGGGGGCTTTAACGCCCGCCGGTGGTACTACTGTTTTTGCGGTACAAGGATTTACCCAAACACTTGGCGACTTTACTGCGCCTTCGGGTACTTTTTATATTGGTGGCAGGTGGACTAGCAGCACTACCATTTTTACTCATAGTGCAGGTACATTTACGCATAATAACGGAAACATTACATTCGACTCGAATTCAGGATGTACTTGGCCTACAATAACTATTGATGTACTACCTACTACTTTATTTTATGATTTAACTATGAATTCCAATGGAGGATGCGGAGGAGTGGATGCTATTATTACCACCGCCGCCGGCGACACGATTAACACAACTAACAACTTAGTGTTTACCGATGGTGCTTTTACCGGAATCAGCGAAGGCAGAAAAACCGTTACCGTACAATCCACTTTTGATGGTGGTTCCGGAACATTATTGTTTACCGGCACAAGCGGCGATCAAAACTTCGACCTTACAGGCGCTACCGGTAATTTTAATGGTCCTGTCAAAATAAATAAAACATCGGGTAATGTTGTGCTGCAGTCTGTTTTGCTGATGGATGGCGCCGGGCAAACACTTACGTTTATGACAGGAAATATTATTTCCACTTCAACCAACATGTTACAGATAGGCGATGGCGTTACCGTGAGCGGAGCCTCCAACGCCAGCTATACCGATGGGCAGGTACGAAAAATTGGCAACGACGCCTTTACATTTCCTGTTGGCAAAGGTGGCTATTACGCCGCAATTGCTATAACTGCTCCGTCGGTTGTTACCGATCACTTTACTGCCGAATATTTTAGTACCGATCCGCACCCTGTTTATAATAACCAGTTGAAAGATGCTTCCCTCGAACACATCAGCCACAAAGAATACTGGATACTGAATCGTACCAACGGAACTTCAAATGTAAGTGTAACCCTATCCTGGCTCACTGCCCGAAGTGGTGATGTTACTAACCTCTCTACACTAAGAGTTGCCCGCTGGGACGGCTCGTTGTGGCGCGACCATGGCAATGGTGGTACAACAGGCAACACAGCTGCCGGAACAATTATTTCAAGTGCAGTAGTAACTTCATTCAGCCCATTCACACTTGCTTCAACAACTACCGAAAATCCATTACCGATAGATTTGCTATCGTTTACTGCAAAACCGAACGGAAATTTTGTGGATGTGAAATGGAGTACCGCCACCGAAACCAACAACGATTACTTTAACGTGGAAAGAAGTGCCGACAGAATAAATACCGAAACCATTGCAACTGTTAACGGGGCAGGCAACAGCAGCACTGCGCTTAATTATTTTACGGTTGACGAAAGTCCGCTGAGCGGTGTGTCGTACTACAGACTGAAACAAACCGACTTCGACGGAAAATATAAGTATTACAATTGGGTGGCGGTGAATTTTGAAACAACACAGAAAAATTTTGGATTTGATATTTATCCAAACCCTGCCAACCCCAACACAGGTGTTTCAATTAACCTTCAGGGAGCAAAAGCAGACCAACCCGTGATAGTGGTGGTTTATGATGAGTTAGGAAAAGAAGTGCTGTCAAAAATAATTGTTTTAGAAAAAAACAATACGGGAGTTACAGCTATCGACCCCTCAAGTACGCTCGCTTCGGGTATCTACATCATCTCCGCAACTTCCGACAATTCCATCTGCCGTAAAAAATTAATTATCAGGTAAGCACCGGTAGTTTATAAAACATACAACACGTGGTTTGTTGAGATTAACACGGGCAGCTCGTTACGAGGCTAAATCGCTTTGGGTTTTGAGTTTCGCTGTTAAAGGAGTTGAAATGAGTAGTACAATATTTCGCTTTAACTACCGTTAAATAGGGCATTATTCACCAATGCTTCACCGAGCTTGTTCGACAACAGGAAAATTCCCTTTAAAACGTTATTTTTTTAACTTTACATTTCTATGAATGGGATTAAAAAATCTGTACAAACCTTTATGCTTGTTGTGCTTAGTAGCATAGCATGGGGGCAGGTAAAATACAGTAATGAGTTTTTGCAAATAGGTGTGGGAGCCCGTGCTTTAGGCATGTCGAATGCTACAGTGGCAACCGTTAACGATGTTACTTCGGGTTACTGGAATCCGGCAGGTCTGCTTCATTTAAAAAGCAATATTGAAGTAGCTGCCATGCATTCCGAGTATTTTGCCGGCATTGCCAAGTACGACTATGGTTCAATTGCTGCACGTATTGATAGTTCGAGTGTTGCAAGTTTAAGTGTAGTACGTTTTGCTATCGACGATATTCCCAACACCATTCAACTGCTTGATGCCAATGGCAACATTGACTACGATCGTATTTCCACCTTTTCGGCAGCCGATTATGCTTTTCTGTTTTCGTATGCCAAACAACTTAAAATCCCGGGCTTGCGTGTTGGAGGCAGCGCAAAAGTTATTCGCCGCACCGTAGGCGATTTTGGCGGGGCTTGGGGTTTTGGCCTCGATGCGGGTGCACAATATGATTATAAGAAATGGAAATTTGGTGCAATGTTTCGCGATGTAACTTCTACGTTTAACGCATGGAGCTACAACTTAGACGCTCAAACCAAAGCTGTTTTTCAGCAGACAGGAAATAAAATTCCCGAAAATTCGGTAGAGGTAACTTTACCTAAACTTATTTTGGGTGCCGCACGTAAAGTAGAGTTCAAACAAAAATTTTCAATTATGGGCGAACTCGATTTGGTAACAACCTTCGATGGCAAAAGAAACGTACTTATAGGAACTAACATAGCGAGCTTCGATCCTCGCTTGGGTATTGAAGCCGGATACAAAGACTTCGTATTTTTAAGAGTTGGCGTAGGCGATTTTCAAACTATGACTGATATATCTGGTCAAACTATTCATACTTTCCAGCCCAATATTGGCGTAGGCGTAAAAATAAAATCACTAACACTCGATTATGCACTTACCGATATTGGCGACCAATCGGTAGCCTTGTATTCAAATGTATTTTCGCTTAAGCTCGATATTAATAAACATCCGCACAAACAATAAAATATAAACCCACTACATGTTGCAAAAAAACACAAAATGGTTCGTATGTTTTTTGTTTCTTGTGTCAACCTTCGTTTCGAAAGCACAGCCCTATGCCAACGAGTGGATTAATTACAGTCAGAAATATTATAAAGTTCCGATTACTAAAGATGGTGTTTACCGGCTCGATTCGGTTGCGCTATTGGCGGCAGGTATTCAGGTGGGAATAGGTGGCATTAACCCAAAAAATATTCAACTGTTTAATAAAGGCCTTGAGCAGCCGCTTTATATACGTGGCGAATCGGATGGCATTTTTAACAGCAGTGATTACATTGAGTTTTATGCCGAGCATAACGATGCGCAGTTCGATTCAACACTGTATTACAACTCGCCTTATTTACCAAACCCGTTTTACAGTTTGTTCAACGATACGGCAGCTTATTTTTTAACGCTAACTAGTTCCGGAAACAATAAACGTTTTTCTATTCAAACGGATACTTCATTCGGTGCATACGCACAAAGCCCGTACTTTATTAAAAAATCAATAATGAATCTTGCCGGAGCTTATTACGATGGCAAAACTGCTGCATCGGGCTTAGGCGTTACCGATCCTCAATACACTTTATCGGAAGGATACTTTACGGGTTTTGGCGTTAACCGTTCAAGCAACACAAACGGTGTTTTTATTCCTGCCGTTACCACATCCAATGCTTTTATAACAGGGCCTTCCGCACAATGCCGTATTGTTTTATGCGGCGAATCGCAGGACGGCGGTTTTGGAAACGACCACCATCTGACTATCGAACGCGATTCATCAGGTATGTATAAACTAATTACAGATACGGCATTTTATGGTTACAAACCCTTTGTTTTTAATTACACCTTTTCGCCTACTACACTGAATACACCCACTACAAATTTCAGATTCACATCCATCATTAACGGTATTTCCAGTCAGTCGCCCGGAACAATTGCTGTTTCTTATATTCAAATAATTTACCCACATACCTATAATTTGGAAGGCGCATCAACCTATACTATGTATGTCCCCGATAATTCCATTGGTTCGAAATCGTTTTTGAACATTAGCAATTTTACAAATGCAGGTGCTGCCGACAGCGTTTGGTTGTACGACTTAACTAACAGCCGTCGAATTAAAGTAGTAAAAAGCGGTTCTGTTTTTAAAGCATTAATTCCGAACGGCACACAAAAAAAATGTTTTATAACTGCCGAAGCTCAGATTAAAACACTTATCAATTTAGTTCCGGTAAATGGCACAGCAACATTTACAAACTTCAAAACGCTGGCAATTGATTCGGCTTATCTAATTGTATCGCATAAAAGTTTGATGACCGAAGCGAATAATTACAAAACCTACAGACAATCGCTTGCGGGCGGCTCACACAACGTAGTGTTGGCCGATATTGATGAGTTGTACGATCAGTTTGCCTATGGCATTATTAAACATCCGTTGGCTATCCGAAATTTTGCGCATTTTACACTCGATAGTTTTCCAACACAGCCACAATTTTTATTTCTCATTGGCAAATCCATCGACCCTGTAAATTGCAGAAGTGGTGGCGCAAATTATTCGGCTTGCTTAGTACCCACCATTAATAATCCGCCTACAGATATTATGTTTACATCCGGATTAAACGGGACAAACCTCGAACCTGCAATTGCTACCGGTCGGCTAAGTGCGCGTACAGAAGCCGACGTAGCTACGTATTTAAACAAAGTAATCGAACACGAAAGCAATCCGCCTGAAGAATGGATGAAACGTGTATTGCATTTTGCCGGAGGCGATGATGTATTTACAAGCCTCACTTTTCTTAATTATTTGAATCAGTATAAAACAATTATTGAAGACACACTTTTTGGCGGTACAGTAAAAACATATACCAAAACTTCCTCGGCACCTATCTCAATTAATACTTCCGATGAGCTGAAAAATCTAATCAATACAGGTGTTTCGTTAATGACCTTTTTTGGACACTCGTCCGGCCAAAGTTGGGATATAGGCATCGATAAACCATCGGCGTACGATAATAAAGGGAAGTACCCTTTTATCTTATCTAACGGCTGTTACGCCGGCGACATACACAAAGATTACGGAACACTGCAAACAAGCACAAACAGCGAAGAGTTTGTGTTAACACCCGATAAAGGTGCTATTGGATTTCTTTCCGAAGTTTCAGTGGGCTTATCAAACGTACTGCATGAATATTCAAAAACAATGTATGGCATGATGGGTGTTTACCAATATGGAAAACCTATTGGTAAATGTATTAAGGCAACAGTAAAATCACTTCAGGCATTAGCCGCCGGCGATCTAACGCGTAAATCGGGCTATATGGAAATGACGCTTCATGGCTATCCTGCTGTAATAATAAACTCACCGCAACTACCCGATTATGAAATAACATCAAACGACGTTTCGTTTAATACCGCTTATAAAGCGGATACGTTTGTTGTAAATATTGTTCATACAAATATTGGCCGTGCCATCAACACAAATTATTCTGTTGAAGTGTTGCGTACTTTTCCCACAGGTAAAACACAAACGTATCTGTTAAGCGTACCGGCCCCTAAATACAAAGACACCCTGCAGGTAAAAATGCCCATTGATTTTGTAAATGGAATTGGCCTTAATAAGTTTAGAGTTACACTTGATTTTTTAGGTGCTATTACCGAAGTGTCCGAACTAAACAACGTAACCAATCCCGATGCCGAATTACTTATACAAGGGAATTTAATAATTCCTGTTTATCCGTATAACTACGCTATTATACCTAACAATACCGTTCGATTAAAAGCATCAACGGCCAATGTGTTAGCCAAAGCCACTAATTATCGTTTCGAAATAGATACGACCGATTCTTATAATAGTCCGTTGAAACAGTCAACGCTAATAAATAGTATAGGCGGAGTGGTAGAATGGTCACCGCCACTTACGTTAACAGATAGCACGGTTTATTACTGGCGAGTGAGTGGCGACAGCACACTGCCAACCGATAAATTTAATTGGCGCGAAAGCTCGTTCCAGTACATAAAAGGAAAACGAGGTTGGGGGCAGGCTCATTTTTTTCAATTTAAAAACGACCAATATCAAGATGTAAATTATAACAAGCCGCAACGTAAGTTTGATTTTGTGAACGACGTAAAAAGTATTCACGTTCAAACCATGAACTATTACGACTTTGGGCCAAGCGACCGTTCCCCTTCAACCTATCCGCAATACAGCATCAATACTATTCAAATGTTTGTTGGTGGTTGTGGCGGTTCCGATTTTACATTTGCACGGATAAGTCCGATAAGCGGTGTTCCCGACCAAAGCCATTACACCACAACCATTGCCGGAGTTCCGCTTGGGCAGTATCAAAACTATCATTGCCTTGTACCATCGTCGCGTTTAATGAATGTGTTTATTTATCATAACTGGGACCTTACCTGGCTGAAACGAATCGAAGATTTTATTGATTCTGTTCCAAATGGCGATTATGTATTGTGTTACACTCAAAATACACGTTCGTTTAAAGTCGGCACCGATACTTCATTATATTCTTACTTCGACAAAATTGGCAGCGGGAAATGCAGAGCAGTAGCCGATACCTTGGCTTATATTATTTTTGGACGAAAAGGAGCAGTGCCCGGCACAGCCAAAGAAGTAATTGGCACTACTTTGAAAGAACAAATACAATTGGATACCAGCATAACTACTAACTGGAGCTCGGGTTATGTGGCATCCGAAACAATAGGTCCTGCAAGTAGCTGGGATTCGTTGTTTTGGAGAAATCGGTCTATAGAAACACTTAATACCGACAGCATACGATTGCGTATAATTGGTATAAAAAATGATGGAACAGAAGATGTGATTGTGCAGGGATTTGTTCCGGATTCGGCAAATATAAATTTAAAGCCCTATTTAAATGCCGCCACCTATCCATATATCCGGCTCGTTGCTTACATAAGCGACTCTGCCAATCACACGCCCGCGCAGTTGGTTCGATGGCAGGTAATTTACGCACCCGTACCCGAAGCTGCCATTAATCCGATAACAGCAGGCGGTTACACTTTTTATAACGACACATTGCAAGAAGGCGAAATGTTGAAACTTATTTACCCCGTACAAAATATAAGCGAGTATGATTTTACCGACAGCCTCCTTTTCAGTTATTGGGTAGAGGATGCCAAAGGTATGATTCACCTATATCCCGACAGGTTGAAAAAGAAACCTTTTGTTGCAAGTGAAGTAATATACGACACCATACAACTAAACACACAAGGGTATCCGGGTATAAATAACTTATGGGTTAAAGTAAATCAAGTTGGGAAACCAAAAACGCAAGCCGAACAATACCATTTTAATAATATAATGAATCTTGGATTCTATATAGGTTCCGATAAAATAAATCCCTTGTTGGATGTAACATTTGACGGAATACATATTCTCGACCGCGACATTGTATCGGCCAAACCAAACATATTGATAAAGCTGAAAGATGAAAATAAATTCCTTGCACTTAATAATAGCACTGATTTTGCTGTGTTTATTAAAAGCCCGTCTGCATCTATTTCCTCTCAGGTTAACACAGGACCTTTACTAAGCTTCGTTCCTGCAGTTTTGCCCAACAACAGTTGTAAACTAAATTACACACCCGCCTTTACCGAAGACGGAATTTATGAGTTGACTGTTCAGGCCAAAGATCGTTCAGGAAACCAATCGGGAGCCAACGATTACACTACCCATTTCGAAGTAGTTACCAAATCAACCATTACAGAAGTGATGAACTACCCGAATCCATTTTCTACTTCAACCCGTTTTGTGTTTACACTTACAGGTACTCAAATCCCTGACAATTTTAAAATTCAAATTTTAACTATTACCGGAAAAGTAGTGCGCGAAATAACTCGCGATGAGTTGGGGCCAATTCACATTGGTCGAAACATTACGGAATACGCATGGGACGGAAAAGATCAGTTTGGCGATTTGTTGGGAAATGGCATTTACCTTTACAAAGTACAAACGCAACTTAACGGATCTTCGATTGAAAAACGTGCTAGTGGTGCCGATGCGTATTTTACTAAAGGGTTTGGGAAAATGTATCTGATGAGATAGTGATTGAAATACACTTGTATAAATTCGAGTAAATAGTGGCTCACTATTCTTTCAAATATTCGCTTGGTGTCTGGATAGCTTTAATCGTAATTTTTTTAGTATCCATATTTGTACGACTCAACTTAATTAATAATACCGTAACCAATTACGATCACTGTAATTTTTTTCTCGATCCTATTTTTCAAAATTGGCAGCAACGCGGTATGGCCGATTGTCATTTCAGCCCGGTACTAACATATACCAACTCCGGCGACAAACACATGGTTTCGTACAAGCGCCTCGAAAGCCCGGAAGGAGATAATTATTTCGTTTCATTTCCACCCTTTGCATTTATGCTCACATATAAAATTTTTAGTTTATTACATATTACCTCCGGTAAACTTAGCATACAAATAGCTAACCTGTTATTGCATTTTATCAGTTCAATATTTATTTATTTACTCGTGTTCAATTATTGTAATAGAAATTCGACTGTAAAATCGTTTATACCTGCGGTAACTGCATTTGCAGTATATGTATTTACGCCCATTGTAATGTACACACATGTAATGATTTATTTTCCGGAAACAATGGGGCAGGTTTTGTGGATTGTTGCCTTATACTTATCTGTTAAATGGTTTAATTCTTACCCCACTCGTAACCATACCGTTGCTTATCTGCTTTTTGTTGTACTGTTTTTTTTAATTTATACAGAATGGATAGGAAT